>DASTPZ010000146.1:0-3402 GCA_035761965.1 Flavisolibacter sp.
ACTGCAATGAATCACATCAGGTGGCCATCCAAACTTCTTGACTGTTTCAAGGGCTCCTTTACAAAAGAAAACAGCTCTCAATCCATTATCATCAAACCATTTTTCATTATCATCAGTAAAGACATGTTTTCTTTTGAATAAGTCCTCATTATCCAAAAAATAAACCTGAAGCCTGGCATTGGGAAGCGAGGCTACCTTGATCTGCAGGGGAAAGTCTTCGTTGTCGATGGAAACATTGATGCCAGACAGGCGTACCACTTCGTGCAGGCGGTGACGGCGCTCATTAATGGCGCCAAAACGCGGCATGATGCAGCGAACCTCAAATCCGTTGTCGTTGGATTTGATTGCCAGTTTGTTCACAACCTCGGAGAATTCTGTTAACTCGAGATAGGGTGACATTTCATTGGCAATGAATAAAATTCTTTTCTTTGCTGACATTGTTACCGTTTTAAAATCGGAGAAAGGTGTGCAAAGGTAAGATTTTATCGTCAAACGCAGCCGCCACCGTAGTTTAATTCCACTGTATGATCATTTTTAAGAAGGCAGACCAATTGTCACACCATATTGTCCTTCAAAAAGATAAGGGCCTGCGGATCGGGTTTGTGCCTACCATGGGAGCGCTTCACCAGGGACATATTTCCCTTATCGAAGCTTCGCGGGCAACTGCCGATATTACCGTTTGCAGCATTTTCATTAATCCCACCCAATTCAATAATCCTGAGGACCTTAAACACTACCCGGTAACCATAGAGTCAGACCTTGACAAGCTTCATGCAGCCGGATGTGACATTCTTTTTCTCCCGGAGGCAGCTGAGATCTATCCCCCGGGACATATTAAAAAGCACTACAGCCTGGGCAGGCTGGAAACCATACTGGAGGGCCGTTTCCGGCCAGGGCATTTTCAGGGCGTTTGCGAGGTGGTGGACAGGCTGCTGGATATTGTTCAGCCCCACAGTCTCTTCCTTGGGCAAAAAGACCTGCAGCAGTGCCGGGTGATCAAGCAACTGCTCGACCTTACAGGAAGAGCAGAATCCACGTCCCTGAACATCGTGCCAACGGTTCGCGAGGCGGACGGGCTTGCCATGAGCAGCCGCAATCTCAGGCTCAGCGAAGAAGAGAGAGCAAAGGCTCCAGCCATCTTCCAGGTATTGTCCCGGATCAGGCAGGAGCTCCCGAAACATAGTCTCCCCTTTCTAGAACAGGCGGCAAGGCAGGAGCTTGAGCAAAAAGGCTTCAGCGTGGACTATGTGTCCATTGCCCGGGCCAGCGACCTTACAGGCAGCAATGGCAAAGAAGAGCCGCTGGTTGCGCTGGCGGCTGCCAGCATCGGGAGTATCCGCCTTATAGATAACCTTGCGCTCAATTAACAATCACTTCACTTCTGTCGATTACTTTTGCATCCGTTATGAATATTGCCATTTTAAAGTCCAAGGTCCACCGCGCCGTTATTACTGAAGCCAATCTCCATTATGTTGGCAGCCTTACGCTCGATGAAGATCTCATGGAGGCTGCGAATATGATCGAAAACGAAAAGGTAACGGTTGTGAACGTCAACAATGGTGAACGGCTCGACACCTATCTCATCAAGGGAAAACGGGGTTCGGGTGTTTGCTGTCTCAATGGCCCGGCGGCCAGAAAGGGCATGACGGGGGATGTGGTTGTAATTATTTCATATTGTTCCATGCCTTTTGAGGAAGCAAAGCAGTTCAAGCCCTGGATCGTTTTTCCAAAAGAAGGAAACAAGCTTTAGGGATTTGTGATCTTGCTTTTTAGAAATAGCTTGCCAGGCCGGCTCTTATGACCCTGGTAATGCCGCATGAAGACCGATCGTATCGTCGGTGCCCTCACGCCGCCTTGTTCTTCCACTTTTATTCTTATATCTTCGAAAGCAATGAAGAAACCCATGCTCAACATACTCCAGTACCTTGTTTTTTTAGGCCTGGGGATCTTTTTCGTCTGGCTTTCGGTGAAAGACATCGGGCATGCCGAATGGCTGCAGATCAAGGATGCTATCCGCAGAGCCAGGCACTGGATGATCATTCCGGCCTTTGTACTGATGTTTCTCGCGCATTACAGCCGGGCATTGCGCTGGAAGATACTTATGGAGCCGCTCGGGTATAAGCCCAGCACCTTTAACACTTTCGCCGCCGTTATGATCGGCTATCTTGTAAATGCCGGTGTGCCCAGGCTTGGCGAGGTGGTGAAATGCACTATTCTCGCCCGGTATGAGAAGGTTAGACCCGACAGGCTGGTTGGAACCATTGTGATGGAAAGAGCAGTTGACCTCGTAAGCCTGATGGTCGTCTTTCTGGCTGCGTTACTGATCGAGGGCGCAGTGATCGGCGAGCACGTATCGGCCCTGTTCGGCAAGTTTTTCAGCGATCAGGCCGGTAATACTTCGGCAACCAAAGTGATCTTGGCGGTTGGCGGGCTGGTGGTTTTTCTCGGACTGGTCTATTTCCTGCTCAGGCGGTTCGGTCATATCAATGCGGTTAGCAAGGTCAAGAATATTCTGAAAGGCGTTTTTCATGGGCTTAGCAGCATACGGTTCATCCGGCAGCGGGGCGCTTTTATCTTTCACAGCGTGCTTATCTGGGCACTGTACCTGGCCAGCACGACCATAGGCCTTTATGCTTTAAGAGAGACTGCACCGCTGGGTATTGGCGGGGGGCTTACCACGCTGGCCGTGGGTAGTGTTGCTATGATCGTAACACCGGGCGGTATTGGCGCTTATCCGCTGATGGTGGCCACTCTCATGAAATGGTATGGACTTAATGAAGATACCATCGGTTCTGCACTGGGGTGGCTGTTATGGTCGGTTCAAACCCTGATCATCCTGGCCGGAGGTTTGATATTCTTTGCATTATTCTCCTATTTTAATAAAAAAAGACAAGTTGAGGCCGGGAAACAGTTTACAGGACAAAATATCGGAGCTGCCTGAGCTCCTCAGAAAGGTTGCGCAGTGGAGGCTGAAAGGCAAGACAATCGTTTTTACCAATGGTTGTTTCGACCTGATCCATGCAGGCCATATCACTTCATTCACCGAAGCAGCCAGGCATGGCGATGTGCTGGTTGTTGGCCTTAATGCCGACACCTCCGTACGGCAGCTTAAGGGCAAGGACCGGCCGGTTAATCACGAACAGGCAAGGGCAACCGTGGTGGCTGCGCTCGCCATGGTAGATGCCGTTATCATCTTTTCTGAATCTACACCCCTCGAGTTGATCCTTGCCATTAAGCCTGATGTGCTGGTAAAGGGCGGAGACTATAAACCGGAGGAGATCGTGGGTGCAAAGGAGGTCAAATCCTGGGGCGGGCAGGTGATCGTAAACCCGATCCTCCCCGGATTTTCTACTACCTCCCTTATTAACAAAATTCAAAATCCGGCGGGATAGTCTTGTTTGA
>DASTPZ010000147.1:0-13392 GCA_035761965.1 Flavisolibacter sp.
AATATCTCATCATCTGTGCCGCTTACCTGGTAGCCTTTGCGCTTCAGGGCAATTGCCAGCTGGTGCATCACGCTTCCGCCGATAGAGATAAAATGGATTTTCATGGTTAAATGATTGTTTTTGATCGGGATATCTCCTTAAAATGGCTGTATTTTTGAGGAACTCACCTAATATATGACCCCGGAAACTGATCCAGGAGTTTTAAATAAGGGTTTCATGTTTATATTTGCGGATAATATCCGGCAAAATAAGCCGTTTTAATCCAAACATGTTTAATATGAAAAACAAAACATTTTATTGTACCCTCCTGATACTGACCGCTTTCCTCTTCGCTTCTTGCGGGGGCTCACGCAGGGGTTATAGCAACCAGCGCAAAGGTTATGGTTGCCCCGCCACTGCCAGCATCCAAAAACAACCTGTTGTAAAGTTTGAGATTTAATTTTTAAAATCTTGTGTAGTATGCATTGGATTCATCTTACCGATGAAGAGCAGTTGAAACAGATCGTCAATAAATCACAGATAAGGCCCCAGGTCATATTCAAGCACAGTACGCGCTGCTCTATCAGTGCTGTGGCGCTTCAGAGAATGCAGAAGGAATCGCAGCCTTCTGATATCGATTTCTATTTTTTGGACCTCCTTACCTACCGCGGCCTGTCGAACAGGATTGCAGAGGTCTTCAAGGTTCACCATGAGTCGCCCCAGGTGCTGCTCATTCGCGATGGCGAGTGTGTATACGAAGAAAGCCACCTCGGCATCTCCATGAGCGAGATCATGGATCATGCGCATGCGGCCTGAGTAAATCGCGTATTCCACGACTATCACGGGAAGGCTTGAGCGAAAACGCCGAACGAGGTTTTTGCCGGCTTGGTTTTTTATGCCCGCAAGTGAAATCTTTCTCCTCAAGGCGAAACTCCTTAGCTTTGCGTCAAACCTCAATCAACTATGGTACGTAATGCAACAGCCGTGTGGAACGGCTCCGGAAAAACAGGCAATGGACATCTTACTACGCAAAGCACCGTATTAAGCAAGACCCAGTATTCATTCAACAGCCGTTTCGAGCAGGGTGTGGGTACCAATCCCGAGGAGCTGGTAGCTGCCGCTCATGCAGGATGCTTTACCATGAAGCTGAGCTTTGTGCTGGGCGAGGCAGGCTTCACGGCCGACAGCCTGGAAACAAAATGCGAGATAACATTTGAGAATGGCTCCATTACCAAATCCCATCTCATCGTAAAAGGCAGTATACCCGGAATCAGCAAAGAGCAATTTGAAACAGCGGTTAAGGATGCAGAACAAAACTGCCCTATCTCCAAGCTGCTGAATACAGCGATCTCTACAGAAGCTACATTAGCATAGGTCCGGCTTACTTTCTCAATACTGAACGATATTGAAAAGACCAGGTTGATCCTGGTCTTTTCCTTTTATGTCTTGTTGATGCGACAACGGCACAGCTTGTGATTTTCTGCTATTGACTATGTATCGGCCGGTATTTCGGTACAAGCGACTTCATCACCACCCAGCCGATAAGGTAGGCTACAGAACAAATGGCGAAGATGATAAAATAGCCTGCTTCCTTTCCCTGGAAACCGGCGAACTGCATTTGCGTGCGGCCTGCATGCTCGAACAGCACGCCGGAGCTTTTATTGATAATAAACGAACCGATGCCGCCTGCCATGCCGCCGATGCCGGTAACTGTGGCGATGGCAGATTTTGGAAACATATCGCCCACGGTGGAAAAAATATTGGCAGACCAGGACTGGTGGGCCGCGGCCGCTATGCCGATGATGATAACAGGCATCCAATAGCTTATATGACCCAAAGGCTGAGCCAGCAAGGCCAGCAGCGGGATAAAGGCAAAGATCAGCATGGCCTTCATTCTGCCTTCATAGGCATTCATTCCTTTTTTCTCGACAAAATAAGTTGGCAGCCATCCGCCAATGATCGATAGCAAGGTGATCATATAAAGCACAAAAAGCGGAAGGGCGCTCTGCGTTCCATCCATTTTATAGACATCTTTCAGATAGGCGGGTGTCCAGAACAGAAAAAAGGACCATACACCATCGGTCATGAATTTTCCAAAGGCAAAGGCGAGTGTTTGTTTGTGCCTGAAGCAATCGGCAAAGGACATGCTTTTGGCAGGCACAGCTATTGCCGGCTCAGCCACAGGATTGTTCACCACAATATCCTGCTGTATATAATCGAGCTCGGCCTTGCTTACCCGCGGATGCACTTCGGGCTTTCTGTACATCATCACCCAAAAACCCATCCAGATAAAGCCTAGTGCTCCGATGAGCAGAAATGCGGTTTCCCAGCCCCAGGCCCTGGCGATAAAAGGAATCGTGACGGGTGCCGCCAAAGCACCTACCGTTGCACCGGCATTAAAAATGCTCGTAGCAAGGGCCCTGTCCTTTTTGGGAAAATATTCGGCTGTTGCCTTGATCGCAGCGGGAAAATTGCCCGCTTCTCCCAAAGCCAGTATCAATCGTGCAAAAATGAACAGGCTGACACTGGTTGAGGTCACGAGGGTCAGGTTATCGATGGTGGCCAGGGTGTTTTTGGCGCCCTCGAAGCCAACCAGCCAGTTACCGGCTACGATACCCGAGGTGGCGATGCCGCAAAATGCGTGTATACAGGCGCCGACAGACCAGATGCCGATGGCCCAGAGGAATCCTTTTTTGGTATCCGTCCAGTCTACAAAACGGCCGGCGAACAGCATGGATATAGCGTAAAAAATAGAGAACCAGGCGGTGATATTACCATAATCACTGTCCGTCCAATGAAATTCGGAAACAAGATGATCCTTCCAGGTAAGGGAGAGCACCTGGCGGTCGAGGTAATTGATGGTGGTGGCAAAGAATAGAAGACTGCAGATGGTCCAGCGGTACCGCCCGATGGACGATCGCACTGTTTTCGCTGCGGTTGATGGGGGTATCCTGGATTCGATCATGTGTAGTTGGTTTGTAGATGGAACAGTGACTGCTGTTAACTGAAAAACGGCTGTTATGCAAAACGATTCAGAAGCCAGGCTCTCATCAGGCCTGACCCTTCCGGTATTTTTAACCGGCAACCGATCTTACGATCTGTAGCGCCTTTTCTACCGATGTCCTCAGGCCATTGTAATCCTTATTTTCCACGAGCTCTTTCGTTATCAGCTTGCTGCCCATGCCTACCCCCGCAACACCGGCACTGAACCAGCCGCGCAGGTTGCCTTCTTCCGCCTCCACACCACCTGTAGGCATAAAACGGATGCCCGGGAAAAGCTCCCTGATGGCGCTGATATAGGAAGGGCCAAGTACATTCCCCGGAAATATCTTCACCAGTGTTGCGCCGGCATTCTCCGCTTCTGCTATTTCGGTTGGGGTCATACAACCTGGTATCCATAACAGTTCCGCATCGGCAACTACTTCCGCTACTTCCTCGTTCATTGAGGGGCAGATGATGAAGTCGGCGCCTGCTTCCATGTATTTCCTGGCTTGCTTTTTTGTTTTGATGGTGCCTATGCCCAGCTCGAGTCCAGGAAGCTGTTTATCAACCGTCTTTCTCAGTGCCTTGAAATTATCGAGCGCATTGTCTCCCCTGTTGGTATACTCCACTACCCTGATGCCGGCGGCATACCAGGCCTGCAGAATGTCGGCGCTCGTACCTGCGTCTTCGTGGTAATAAAGCGGCAATAGCTTTTGATTGAGCAAGGACTGTAAAACCTGTTCTCTTTTATGCATAGTTCAAATATCCCTTTCTGATTTCTTCCACTGATGCGGTTGTTGCATCTCCCTTAATGAATAATTTATTGAAGGCGGCAGCGGCGGCAAAACCGATGATATTGGCAGGCGCATGCCCCATGCGGTTTCCATAGATAAGCCCGGCCATAAAAGTATCACCGCTTCCTACCCTGTCCACAATATAGGTACTGTACTGCTCATTTGCGGCATACAGTGTTGCGCCTTCGTAGAGCGTTGCATAGTAACGGATACCACCCTGCTCATCAAAACGGAAGGTATTGGCTACCTGGCGGCATTTCGGGTACTGCCGCATAATGGCTGCAGAAGTTTTTTCCGATTGGTCGAGATAGGCTTGCTTTTCATTGGGCAGGTTCGCATCCACAGCAATGCCGAGCATTTTTTCCTCGGCCCACACATTACCCATGATCACATCGCAATGCCCTACCAGCGCGGGCATTACCTCGGCCGGTGTTTTTCCATACTGCCAGAGCTTGGCCCTGTAGTTCAGGTCCACCGATACCGTGATACCTTTACTGGAAGCGGCGGCAGCAGCTTCCAGACAAACAGCGGCAGCATCTGCATTAAGCGCAGGACTGATGGCGCTGAAGTGAAACCAGCCAATGCCATCCAGCATGCGGTCCCAATCTATCTGTCCGGGCCTGAGCTCCCAGAACGAAGAATAAGCACGGTCGTAGATCACGCCGGCATTCTTCATATCGGCGCCCTGAGGCAGGTAAGAGCTGCCTATGCGCTGGCCTGAAAGAATGATCCGGTCTGTGTCTATGCCTTTTGCTTCAATAAAAGATATGACCTCCTTTGAAAGATAGTTATCGGGCAGTGCTGTACAATAAGAAACGGGCTGTTCCCAGCGCGACAATGCCGTTGCCACATTGAGCTCGGCGCCGCCTACAAAGACGGGCATCGAATTTTTTTTGATCCATTCGCCGTTAAGTTCGGGCGAAAGCCGCAACAGCAGTTCTCCGAAACAAAGTATTTTGCTCATATGGCCGTAGCTAATTTTGAAGGCTCTTCAATCTCTTTCCAGTTAAAATAGTCACTGGCGTTATTATAGCAAATATCCTGGATAATTTTTCCCGTCCACTTCATGTCGGCCGGCAGCTCGCCGCGTTCGATCTCATCACCCAGGAGGTTGCAAAGAATACGGCGAAAATACTCATGCCTTGGATAGGAAAGAAAGCTTCTTGAATCGGTGAGCATACCCACGAACCTGCTGAGCAGGCCCATATTCGACAGGGCATTGAGCTGCCTGACCATACCGTCTTTCTGGTCGAGGAACCACCAGCCCGACCCATACTGTATCTTGCCCTGGATCGATCCATCATTGAAGTTGCCGATCATTGTTGCCATTAGCTCGTTATCGGCCGGGTTAAGGTTGTAGAGTATGGTCTTGGCCAGCTGATTCTTCCGGTCTAACCGGTCAAGGAAGGTGGCAAGCGCTCTTCCCTGCGAAAAATCACCGATGGAATCCCAGCCCGTATCGGGTCCCAGCTGCCTGAGCATGCGGGTATTGTTATTGCGCAGCGCGCCGAGATGATACTGCTGAACCCAGCCTTTCTCCCAATCCCATACGGCAAATACTTCCAGCATGGCCGACCTGAACTTCAGACGCTCCTCCATCGAGAGTTCCCTGCCGGACCGGATCTTGCCAAAGGCTGCTTTTATTTCGGTTTCCGTATAGTCTTCGGCATATACCTGCTCCAGGCCATGATCGGAGACCGAACAGCCCATCGTCGCAAAAAAGTCATGTCTTTCCTTCAGCGCGTCCAGGTATTGATCGTAGGAATTGATATTTGTATTGCAAACCGCTTCGAGCTTCGACACATAGGCGTTAAAGCCTGAGGCATCATCCACGTTCATGGCCTTATCGGGCCGGTAAGCCGGAAGAATGCGCAGCTCGAAGCCATCCTGCCTGAGCTTTTGGTGATGCTCCAGCGTATCGATGGGATCATCTGTTGTGCATACAACCTTCACATTCATCCGGCGAAGGAGGTTGCGCACAGAATACCCGGTTGTCTGCAGCTGGCCCGTGCAGGCCTCGTAGATACCTGCAGCCGTATCAGGGTTCAGTAATTCATCGATGCCGAAGTAACGTTGCAGCTCCAGGTGGGTCCAATGATACAGTGGGTTACGCAATGTATACGGAACAGTCTCTGCCCATTTCTGAAATTTTTCGAAATCAGGCTTGTTGCCGGTGCAGAAGGCCTCGGGAATGCCGTGGGTGCGCATGGCTCTCCATTTATAATGATCACCGTAAAGCCACACCTGGGTCAGGTTGTCGAACCGCAGATCCGCAGCGATCTGGTCGGGCGGCAGGTGGCAGTGATAATCGATGATGGGCATACCGCTTGCGTACTCATGGTAAAGCAGCTGGGCGGTCTTTGTATCCAGCAAAAAGTTTTCATCGAGGAATTTTTTCATAAGCGCTTTTTGTGAAGGCCGGGATGCAGACGGCATCTTCTTTCCGGCATCCGCCTTCCGATGCGGCCAATGCCAATACCTGTTAAAAATACAGCCGTCAACCGTAAGATCACTGGCCTTTTATAAAGAATCGCCTGATCAGGCGTAAATTTTCAGAGACTGACACCGCGTTTCCAGGGGATAAAGTCATCCTGGCTTAGCATAACGGCTTTTGGTGTTACTTCACCGCTAGCGGCGCGTATGCAGTACTCCAGTATCTCCTCGCCCATTTCTTCGATGCTTTTTTCGCCCTCGATCACGGGGCCTGTATCGATATCGATAATGTCCTTCATCCTGCCGGCAAGCTTTGAATTGGTGGCAAGCTTGATCGTTGGACATACAGGATTGCCGGTGGGGGTTCCGAGACCTGTGGTAAAAAGGATGAGGGTAGCGCCCGAAGCCGCCTTCCCGGTAGTAGCTTCCACATCATTGCCAGGGGTACAAACAAGACTCAACCCGGGCCGGGTAGCCGGTTCCGTATAGTCAAGCACATCCACAACAGGAGATGTACCTCCCTTGCGGGCTGCTCCCGCGCTTTTCATGGCATCGGTGATAAGCCCATCCCTGATATTGCCTGGTGATGGATTCATGTGAAAGCCTGACCCCACCCTTGTTACGGTCTCCTCATAAGCCTTCATCAACTGCATGAACTTGCGGGCGGTGGGCTCGCTCACTGAGCGATCAACAAGCTCCTGCTCAACGCCACAGAGCTCCGGGAACTCGGCCAGCAGAACCTTTGCTCCCAGGGCAACCAGCATATCGGAGCAGTGACCTACTGCAGGATTGGCGGAAATGCCGCTGAACCCGTCGCTGCCGCCGCATTTTACACCTACACAAAGCTTGTCGAGCGGCGCCGGGCGTCGCTCCAGCTTGTTAAGCTCGATCAGCCCTTCGAAGGTTTTCCTGATGGCTTCTGCTATCATTTGCTCTTCGCTTTGTGATTGCTGCTGCTCAAAAACATAAAGGGGCTTATTAAATCCCGGATTGCGCTGCTGCAAGTCTTTTTCAAAATCGGCCAGTTGCAGGTTCTGGCAACCCAGGCTTAATACGGTAATGCCGCCCACATTTGGATGATCGGCATAGGCGGCCAGCAGCTTGCTTAGAACAGCGGCATCCTGCCTGATGCCTCCACAGCCACCCTGGTGGTTGAGGAATTTAATGCCATCCACGTTCCTGAACGTGCGGCCAGGCATGTGTGCGACGGGAGAAAGATCTACCGAATCCAGATCGCCTCCCATACGGTAAGCTTCCGCAAGCCCGTTTGCATATTGTTTGTATTTATCCGAAACAGCGTAGCCAAGCGCATTTTGCAGGGCTTCCCTTATTACATCGAGGTTACGGTTCTCACAAAATACCGTTGGGATGAACAGCCAGTAATTGGCCGTGCCTACCCTTCCGTCAGCCCGGTGATAACCATTGAAGCTAAGGCCGCGAAAACGGGAGACATCAGGCGCCTTCCACCTGTAGCTCTTACCGCGGTAGTCATAAGGACCGGCGGCATGCTTTACATTCGAAGTAGTGATAAGACCACCGGCGGGTACGGCATGCTGGGTTCTGCCTACCAGTACGCCATACATGACCAGGGCGGTACCGGCCGGCATGTTTTCCGCAAAGAACTTATGCTTGGCCGGGATGGCCTCAGCCGTTTTATACTGAACATCTTTAAAAGAGACAGATTCGCCGGCGGCCAGATCCTGCAGGGCTACAACCACATTATCGTCGGGATGAACCTTAAGCACTTTTTGCTTCATGCGGCAAATACTTTTTTTGCAGGGATGGAGTCGATTGCTTCCTTCATTCCGTTATTGATGATCAGGTTCAGCTTTTCGGTGACTGCCTCCTGGAACCCAGGCAGTGTACGAAGGTCTTCACCCCAGTAAGACTGATCACCGAGCACTTCCTGTACCAGTCCTGCTACGCTAAGGCCGGTCCAGCGCCTGTAAAAAACTGCTGCCTGCTCGTCCTGTATGAGGTAGGGCTGGCCATTAAGTTCGCCATAGAATTGGTCTGCCTTTTTGATAACAGGCCTCATGAAAGCAATGTAGCCGGCAAAGCCGAGCGCAAAGGCTTCTGGCACCAGGTCGTTGTCCTCGTAATGTTTGATGAGCACCGGAATACAGCGCATCTTCATTTTGGAGCTGTAGTTCATCGTAATGCTGATCCATTGGTGCCTGATATGCGGATTACGGAAACGGTCAAGCACCTGGTTGCCGAATTCCGTGGCCACTTCGGGTGATAGCTGGTAGGGTATGGATGGCGCGATCTCCTGCTGCATAAGTCCGTAAATAAAGCCGGAAACAGCTTCATCATCCATAGCTTGCTTTACTGTTTCGCATCCTGATAAAAACGCCACACCGCAGCTGAGGGTATGAGTGCCATTGAGCAGGCGAAGCTTGAGCTCTCGGTAGCTGCCGATATTGGGCTCTATGATCACCCCTTCGTCTGCTTCCGCAAAAGACAGTACTGATCTCACACGCTCGTCGCCCTCTATGGCCCAAAGACGGTAAACCTCCGACACCGTCATGAGCTCATCGGCATATCCAAGCTCTTCCTGCAGCCTCGTTTGTGTCGATGCATCCGGCCGGCCCGGAACAATGCGGTCTACCAGCGAGCTGCAGAAATGATTGCAGCCTTCCAGCCATTCGATAAACCCGTCTTCGAGGCCATTGAGGTGTGCCAGTTCAAGCACAATGGACTCCAGCTTCTTTCCGTTTTCGGGAATGAGCTCGGTAGGAACAATGACCATACCGCTCCGTGCGCTTCCGCCAAAGGCCTGGAAACGCTCGTAGAGAAAAGCAAGCAGCTTGCCGGGAAAGGAGACCGGAGGATGACGGCGGATATCGTCGTTCACCAACTGGATGCCGACCTCCGTGGTATTGGAGATCACGACCTGCATATGGCTGTTGTGCGCGCACTCGAGCACCTGGCTCCACTCCTCCTGGGCATTGAGCACCCGGCTGATCGAGGCATTGATCGTTTGTTCTTCTACCTTCTGACCGTTCTGAACACCGCGAATACATAACGTGTAAAGACCATCCTGCTTGTTAAAAGAGGCGGAGTCGCCCTGACTGGTAGACTTCACTACCACTACGCGGCCGTTAAAAATACCCTGGCGGTTGGCCTTGTCGATAAAATAATCGGGCAGCCCCCTCAACAATACACCCGTTCCAAACTGAAGTACCTTCTCAGGCAACTCGAAAAGCGCATCGCCAGGAACTGCCACTGCCGGATGGCTGATATTCTTTACAGTATAACGGGATAAAATCATGACCACATTTAAATTTTATTGCCTGCCATCTTATGTTGATGACATTCTTTGCGAAAAACCGGCTTTCTTTGTCCGCTTGTGCAGCTCAGGGTCCGGCCTGCTGTCCCGGATCCCTCCTCAATACACCCGCTTCCTGCCTCAACCGAAAGATACGATCCATGCTTTCATTCATAAATTCAGCCGGGTGCAGTCATTTCAAAACAAATCTGGTGACAGCCTCATAAGATCATAAGCACCGTTTGCCTATCGGCCACTGCGGGTTCTGCTTTCCTTTTGTGTTCAAGGCTTTCCAAAACACGAACGCCTTTGATTAAAAAAGCTTTTGCCAATGAGATCTTTTAAAGGCAGCCGGACCAAGGATCAATTCAGGCTGCATATAAATTACCTGGCTGTCATGGTATGACCATTGACCTGGCTAACCAGGAAAGCCATTTAACCAAGAACAAGTCTAACCAGATATTTACTGATGGCAAGGAGATTTTATACCTTTTTTTACGCAATCGTTGCCGAAACAGGCTTAGAGAAGCGCTATGGAATTGAGGGCGTTTTCGATGGCAGGAAACAGGGGCTGAAACCGCCTGCAGAGACTGTAAAAAATAAACACGGATCTTCCGGGCTGTTAACAGCTCCGGTAAGATCCGTGTTACATGATCGATCCTTTTGTTGAAAAAGGCTGATGAAAGAAAGAGATAAGATGAAGCCTGTTCAGCCGCATCAAGCCGCGATCTTAAAGGCCTTGGTAGCCACCGCCATTGTCGTCGAAAGAAAAACGGCGGCCGATAAAGCTACTGTCTTCCGGACGGCGGATGGCATGTTTATGCCCATCTGCGCGGTTGCTTAAAGAAGCTGGCTCCTGCACACTCTTAACTACACTGTTCATCGGATAAACCTCTTGCTTACCCTTTTCTGCCATCCGGCTGTTGGTATACTTCATTTTCTTTAACATTGAGGGTGTGAAAACTTGCGGTATTGATTTGCTCAAAGCGCGGGAGACTTTTGCCCTTGCTAATTCAGCGGAAGATCCCTGCTTTTTCGCTGCTGTAAAATTACCTGCCAGGACTGCCGGCAGAAAGCCATATTCGGCAGGATAATACTATGTCAAAACTGAAACTTATTTGGCCAAACCCTTGACACCATTGAATTACAGCCTTAATAACTACGATGCTCAAGAATTTGCGGCCTGACCGGACAGGAAGGAAAATAAGGGCAATGAAAGAAAATTTTAACAATTCGGTCGCTGCCTGGATCAATAAACCGCCGCCCGCCTGCTACAACGAAAACGATGTTCGTCCGAGTGAGCACGGCATCAAGGGATACTATGAGGTACCGGGCCGGGTCTAAGCATTGAAAGTCACTATCTGCCCCGTGCTGCTGCTTTCGAATGCCGCTTCTATGACCTTTATAACGTCCAGGCCTTCTGCTGCCTTAACGGGTGGTTCTGCTCCTTGCCTTAAAGCTTCATAAATGGCCTCGTAGTAGCCGCCATAGTTTCCGGCAACAGATTCGATATATTGCCTGACCAGCCTTCCATCCTTTTCGGTATGAAGCATGCCTTTTTCGTGGTCGGGCTCTTTGCCCCAGTCCTTCCCCCCTGGCTTGGCACCAGCCTGAAGCGCCGCCTCCTGCACATCGGTCTTGGATTTGATAAAAGAACCTTTTGAGCCGTGAAGGGCATAGGCAGGCAGGGGCTCCCTTACGAGATAGCTGGAATGCAGCCTCACCCTCAGACGCGGATAATAAAGCAGCAGCTCGAAATAATCATCTACCTGAGAAATGGGGCGGACAGTGCGGATGTCGGCAAAGATGGATCGGGGCTGCCCAAAAAGCTGGAGTGCCTGGTCTATCAGGTGCGAACCCAGGTCATACAGTGCCCCGGTGCCAGGCCCTGGTATTTCTTTATGAACCTTGGGACTCAGCTCCTGCTTGTACCGGTCGTAATGAAATTCGGCCTCTACGATTTCACCCAGCCAACCTTCCTCGACGATTCTTTTAATCGTTCGATAGTCGCTGTCGTAGCGGCGGTTCTGGTAAACCGACAATACGAGCCCCCGGCCCGCAGCAAGTTCTATGAGCTCCTCTCCTTCGGCCGATGTAACAGTGAAAGGCTTTTCGACCACCACATGCTTGCCTGCCAGCAAGGCCTTTTTGGTGAAGTCGTAATGCGTATAGTTCGGCGTGTTTACGATCACCAGCTCGATGGAAGCATCGGCCAGCAAATCTTCGAGGTTTCGATAGGTCTTTATACCAGGATAGATCGAAGAAGCAATATTCTTTGATCGCTCCCAAACGGCATAAAGATTAAAATGCGGACTTACCTCCAGGAAAGGAGCGTGAAAGAGCTGGCCCGACATGCCAAAAGAAAGAATAGCGGTATTGATCTGCATGATAATTTTTTAAGTTAACCAAACACTGTGTTGCGAATCGCCGTAAAGGGCAATAGGTTCGAGCGCTGCTGGGAAGAAGCTTTCAAAACCTGCCTGCAAATTAAATGAACCTGGTGATGATATTCTCCGGCTTTCCAGCTTGCCGCTTATCCTACACCATCTCGTTACGGGAGGACCCGTTCTCGCAAAGTAAATGCTGCTTGAACACCATATGAAAATGATCGCCCGCTTTTTCTCTCATGATGCTCAGCCAAGAAAACTTCCCCGCCAAATTTGTCCGATACCGGGTTTAGGGCCAGGTGGTCGCCGATCCTGAATTGAATATGATCGGCCTTTGTAACAGCCAAAGGCCTGAAAAGCAGCGAATGATTTATCGTCATCAGGAGCCATTTATGAAAAATCGATACTTTTAAAAAAAATGCAGCCCGGCATAAGCGACCGGCTTTATTTAAATGAAGTTTGACTCAGTTACCATAAAAGACATTGCCAAGGCACTCAACCTGTCCACATCTACTGTTTCGAGGGCGCTGCGGGGCAGCTACGAGATCAGCACCGAAACCAAAAAGCAGGTGCTGGAATATGCCGAGAAGATCAACTACCGTCCCAATCCCATTGCGCTCAGTCTTAAGGAAAGGCGCACAAGAGCACTGGGCGTGGTGGTAAGCGAGATAGCCAACAATTTTTTTTCGCAGGCCATCAATGGAATCGAGTCGATCGCCTATAACAGGGGCTACCATGTAATCATCACGCAAAGCCATGAATCGCACGAGAGGGAAAAGGTGAATGTAGAGCATATGGCTGCAAGAGGTGTAGACGGGCTGCTTGTATCACTTTCAAGCGAATCGGTGGACATAGCCTATTTAAAAGAGCTTCACGAAAAAGGACTGCCCATCGTTTTCTTTGACCGCATAACCGACCAGATAGATACCCACAAGGTGGTGGCCAATAATTACCTCGGCGCTTTTCATGCAACCGAACACCTCATTTACCAGGGATATAAAAAGATCGCCCATATCGCCAACTCGCCCAGCCTCTCGATAACGGTTGAAAGGCTTGAAGGCTACAAAGCGGCCCTGCAGAAGCATGATATCAGCTTTAACGAAGGGCTGGTAAGATATTGCAGCCATGGAGGCATGATCGCGGCCGAAGTGGAAGAAGCCATGTCCAGCCTTTTTAAAGGAAAGACAAAACCCGATGCGATATTTACCGCGGGCGACCGGCTTACCACCGTATGTTTTTCTTTTCTGAAAAGGCTGAAGCAAAAAAAAGAAGCGGGCTTTACCGGCTTTACGAATATGCAGCAGGCCGATCTCTTTTCTCCCTCGCTTACCGTCATCAGCCAGCCTGCGTTCGAGATCGGACAAACGGCCACCGAGCTGCTTATACAGATCATTGAAAGCAAGCGGCCGGTAACGGATTTCGAGACGCGCGTGCTGGAAACAAGCCTGATCATCCGCGAGTCGTCCCAAAGGAAAGCCTGATATCTTAGATATCCGTTTTGGTCTGGTTGTTACAACCGGAAGCATTTTCGCTATGACCCTTGATG
>DASTPZ010000148.1:0-16842 GCA_035761965.1 Flavisolibacter sp.
ACGCACTTGCAGGTGTTTATGCTTCCCTTACGACCATCGGCACCTATGGCCTGTATCATTCAGCTTTTCTGCAGCATGGTAACGATGAAGGCTTCTATAAGAGCAATACTGCAACGGCCAATGCCATGGCTTATGACCACAATCCTGCAGATCCTTATATAGAGATCTCCTGGAGGGATTTTTATGAAGGCGTGAACAGGGCAAACTACCTGCTGGCCAATGTGCAGCGTCCTGCCATGGCCGAGGAGAAGAGAAATGCCATCAAGGGCGAGGCGCTGTTTCTCCGTGCCTTCATGTATTTCCAGCTTGTTTCAACCTGGGGTGATGTGCCGCTCCTGCTGGAGCCTACTGTAAATAGCGCACTGGTTAACAACCCAAGGACCCCGTCGGCCGAAGTATATGCCCAGATCGTTAAGGACATGAAAGAAGCCAAGGACCTGGTAAGGAGCTACAACGATAACGGCGGACCTGTTCATGTATCGAAGACGGCGGTGATGGCCATGCTTGCAAGGGTCTATCTGAAGATGGCAGGTCAACCCCTGAATGATGTTGCGAAGTACAACGATGCAAGGGCCTGGGCCGATAGCGTGATCCAGGCCGGGGTTCATACCCTGAACCAGAGCTATCCGCAGATCTTCATCAACCAAACCGCCGACCTGTACGACAATACCAGCAAGGAGGTGCTATGGGAAATAGAGTTTTACGGCAACCATATCGGAACGCTCAGGATGGGCGGTCGTTTCGTCAACTACCTCGCGGTTACTAACAATAACAGGGATGCGGGCGTTGGCTATGGCAGGGTGGGCGCAACCGGTTACCTCTTTAAGCTTTATAACATTGCCGACCTACGGCGCGATTGGGCAATAGCACCCTATGCCTTTCAATCGAACAACAGCACCGTTGAGGTAGTAAAGGCGGCCAATGATATCTATACAAGGGGTGTAGGAAAATGGCGCAGGAAGTATGAAACGGTTCTTCCCCGAAATACGGATTATGGTCCAACCAATTTCCCCGTTATCAGGTATTCGGATGTACTGCTTATGTATGCGGAAGCTGAGAACGCATTGAATGGTCCTACCGCCAGCGCTTACCAGGCCCTGAACCAGGTGCGGAGGCGCGGCTATGGCTTTTCAACGGCCCAGCCGGTTGCTTCTGTTTCAGTGGTAAGCGGTGTAACGCTTGCTACTGCGGGCAATACCGGTTATGTACTCACGGCTCCGAGCATACCTGTAACGCTTTCGGGTGGCGGCGGCACCGGCGCAACGGCCAATGCCACGGTTTCAACAACAACTGGCAAGGTTACATCCATCAACGTGCTTACGCCGGGCAGGAATTATACGAGCGCTCCAACCGTTACCGTTGGTACGTCCTGGGCTGCCAACACATTCTACGAAACGGGCATACAGGTATTCAACGGCAACAATCTTTACAGGGTAACGACCGGCGGTACTTCAACCGCTACCGGGCCCACTCATACGAGCGGCGCTTCATCGGCCGGTGTAACCGGTGCCGTGTTTACCTATTCCGGTCAGCGGGCAACAGGCACTGCCACCATTGCCACCTATGCGGTTGATGTGCCTTCCGGTTTGTCTCAGGCCGCATTTCAGCAATTCATCATGGACGAACGCGCGAGGGAGCTTTGCTTTGAAGCTGTGAGAAAGGCCGACCTTATCAGGTGGGGAAAGTTCATCGACCAGATGAAGCTGATGGAGACAGATATTGCCGCCAATGCACCATCCACCTTGCAGTATAGCACCAGGGCTTACAGGAACGTTAGTGAGAAGCACCTGCTGCAGCCGATTCCAAGTCTTGAGTTATCCCTTAACAACGCCATGGTGCAAAACACATTGTGGCAATAATATAACATATGAAACCACTCAGTTTGCTATTCGCTGTTGCGCTCTGCGTTGCGGCCAGCCAGGGCTTTGCCCAAAACCAGGTGCTTAGGATCGTATCTCCCGGTGAGGATGCCGTCATCCAAACCGATATCAACTCGCCGATCGAGAACTATGCCGCGCAGGAGCTGCAGCGCGCCATAAAACTCATGACCGGCACCGAACTGCAGATACGTCCCAGCTCAGAAACCATTGCGGGAGCCAAGATCATCATTGGCATTCCCTCCACCAACACACGCATTGCCACCAACACCTCGCTGGGTCTTGGCCTGGGAGGCGAAGAGCGCATCGCCATCGAAAAAGAAGGTTTTATTCTTTTCCTGGCGGGCAACACGCCAAGGGCAGCGCTTTATGCCACCTATACCTATCTGCAGGACTATCTCGGCGCCCGCTGGTACTGGCCCGATCCAACAGGTGAGTACATGCCCCAACTCGACAGCATTGTACATTCCACTGCCTTTACCTTCACCCATGTTCCCCATCTTGACGTTCGTTCTGTGGCGATGACGGGCCAGCGTTCCACCAGTACGGCTGCAGGGATGGACCTAACGGACCTTTGGATGGCGCGCAACCGCCTCAACTGGATCTCCGACCGCAGCAATACAACAACGACAGTGCTGGCAGACCGCCGCAAAAAAGGTTTCCTGCTTCGCAGGGCCGGGCATAATATATCAGCACCCAACGAAGTCATCACCACCACCATGCTGCAAGGCGCCGATTCGGTGCTGGCCGCCATGAATGCCAATGGCATTAGGCTTAAGAACGGAACAGTCTCCCTTCCCGAGCATGTTTGCTGGAGCAATCCCCGCGTTCAGGAACTGATGGGAGCCATGCTGGCAGACTGGTGGGATGAAGCTCCCTTCCCGGATGTTATTCATTTTTACCCGGCCGACAATGCGCGTTACTGCCAATGCCAGCCCTGCAAAAACATGACGGTAAACCCAAGCGATATATCTACACGCTGGCAGATCATGGCAGACAGCCTTGTTAAAAAGGCCGGACGCATCGCAGGCAACGATAAAAAGTATTGGACCTATGCCTACTGGCATTACCAGGGATCGGCCCAGTATACGGCCGCAATGGATTTCATTCCCTATGCGCTCGACCTCGCCAACTACCGCACACTGCTGAGCGATACGCTGAGCACAAAGCATGGACAAACACATAACCATATCAACTCCTGGCTGGCTTCCGGCCGCGATATCGGTATCAGGGGCTATGAGTTCATCATCTTCAAAACTCCCATGTTTGCTCCCACGGTGAGCTGGATGGCTGACCAGATCAAATGGCTCACGAAAAAAGGCATGCGCGGTTACCTGTCTGAAATTCTTTATTATGGCGCTCCAAATTCAAACGAGCCCGAGCAAAAATGGTGGAACTGCAGCCGCATGTCGCTTTACACAGCTGCAAAGACCATGTGGGATACAGCTGTCAATGCCGATTCGCTGGTGCTTGACTGGTGCACGAAGGTCTATGGTCCCGCGCGCTTCGACCTGAATGGCTACTACTGGGATATGGACAGCGCCTGGATGAATGGCGTGAAAGGCCCCGAAGTGCTTAAAGGCTTTAATAAAACACCGCGCAGGCATATCGACAGCTTCCTGACCGCCAATCTTTTTCATAAATCCTATAAGCGCTTTGCAGATGGATTGCAACGCATAGATACATCTTCAGCACTCGATGCCGCCGCCAAAACGCGGATCGAAACACAGATACTGCTTGAGCGGGAAATGCTGGACAACTGGCTCGATACTTTCCAGGTGGCCAAGGGCCGCGGATCGCGTTATCGCTTGTCTATTATGGCCCGTACCACTACTGGCGGACTTATTACCCAACTACCCAGCTTTGAAACAAGCTTCGGCAACAACTCCATCTATCCCACAACTGTAGACGCCGGCTGGATGGAGGATAGCCTTCACCTTCAGATACATACCGCCGAACAGAACCTGATCACAGAAGGTACCTTTACCCGGAATGATGGGCCCACCTTTAACCAGGGCCTGGAGATCTATATCCAGCCGGATACGACTAAGCCCAATTTTTACCGCTTGAGAATCCGTCCGGAAGGTAGCTTTGTAGACGCGAAAACCTACAGTGGCTTGATCTACGATTCAAGCTGGAACATGTCCTGTGTGGTCAAGACCGTACGCAATTCCAGCAATGAGCTCGTGTACAAGGTCCAGATCCCGCTTGCAGCGCTGGGCCTGGCCGGTGTGGAAGGAAAGGAGTTTCGCATGGCTATCAGGCGTAAGGCCTCCAATGCAGCTATTACCGGCTGGCCAGAGAACAATTCGAATTATGCAGGGCTTTTCTCACTGGTGAAATTTGTGGGAAACCCGGAGGTAGACAATAGTGTCGTCGGCAGCGGCGCGCAGGGCCTGCCCCCTGCCGCCAGCCTGCAAAATGTAAATGCAAATAGCAAGGCCCCTAAGCAGGGTTTGAAATAGATGCTTGTCCGGATGACCGGAACCTTGCAGCAATGCGATGAGCAGGCAGCCAGTCTGGCTGGTCCCTTGTCTGAAAGCAAAAAGACTAAGGATGGAATTCATCGGTCTGCTGAGAGGTTCCGGTTCAGGGACAGGAACCATTACTCAAAATAAAAATGATGCATAGAAGACCAGGTGATCCGGGATGTAAAAAAATTTTTTTTTCGATCGTAGTATGTTTCTCTGTTTTCTGCCAGGTGCAGGCGCAAAAGGAGCTCGAAGTTGTCAAGAGCTGGATTCACTATAGCGATGCACCCAATTCGCTCTATCACTACATTGCCGGGCAGGCCTATGGCTACCTGGACAGGCGGGCGGAAACCGTCGGCCGCATCAATACTGCCGCTGGCTGGCAGGAAAGACAGAAATGGCTGAAGACCACAATCGCGCAGGCCGTTGGAACCTTTCCGGCAAAAACACCTCTGAATGCAAAACTGCTTAGAACCGTCGACAAGGAGGGTTATAAGATCGAGCATATCGTATTTGAATCACAGCCGGGCTATTATGTAACGTCTTCTCTATTCCTGCCAAAGACGGCAGTAAGCAATAAGGCTCCGGCCATTATTTACTGCAGCGGCCACTCGAGCACCGGTTACCGTTCTTACCAAAATGTCATACTCAACCTTGTAAAAAAAGGCTTTGTTGTTTTTGCCTTCGATCCTGCCGGCCAAGGCGAGAGGCTGCAATACCTGAACGAGCAGACCGGCAAATCCAGTTTCCGGTGGCCAGCATGGGAGCACTCCTATGCAGGGGCCCAGCTCTTTATGACCGGCAATACGCTCGCCCGCAATTTTACCTGGGACGGTATTCGCGCGATCGACTACCTGGTTACAAGACCCGAGGTAGATACAAGCCGCATAGGCATTACCGGCCGCTCAGGCGGGGGAACGCAAAGCGCATATATCGCCGCTATGGATGAACGCATAAAAGCGGTAGCGCCGGAGAACTACATTACCAACTTCAAAAGACTTTTCCAGACCATTGGTCCGCAGGATGCGGAGCAGGATTTCCTGTACGGCATACAGAAAGGACTCGACATAGCCGACCTGCTGGCAGTACGGGCGCCAAAGCCTGCCTTGCTGATTGCCACCACGCAGGATATGTTCCCAATCCAGGGCGCCATGGAGACAGCGGCTGAGGTAAGCCGTATCTATAAGGCTTTTGGCAGGGCAGCCAATTTTGCCATGGTGAGCGATGATGCGCCACATGCCTCCACTAAAAAGAATCGCGAGGCCATGTATGCCTTCTTTCAGAAATCCCTTGCAAACCCAGGCAGTGCCAAAGACGAAGAAACTGTACCGCTCACACAGGAAGAATTGAGAGTAACGGAAACAGGCCAGGTTTCCACAGCGCTGAAAAGCGAGACGATATACAGCCTTAACTACCTCGATGCCGGCAAGCGCATGCAGCAGCTCGAAGCGGCCCGCAAACAGTATCCTGCGCGCTTCCCCCAGGTTATAGCGGCTGCAAAAAAGCTTTCAGGTTATGCCGAGCCTCGCATTTCATCACCGCTGTTCGCCGGCCGTTTTCAAAAACAGGGTTACGCAATTGAAAAATATGCGCTGGAAGGAGAGGGGGGATATCCTATCCCTTACCTGCTTTTCAAGCCGGAAATCCCAACCGGGAAAGCGCTTGTGTACCTGCACCCGTCAGGAAAATTTGGCGACACGGCATCCGACGGAACAATAGCCTGGCTGGTGAAGCAGGGCATTACCGTGCTCTCCCCCGATATTGTGGGCACCGGTGAAATGGGCCCCGGGAGCTTCAAGGGCGATTCTTACATCGACAGCGTTGCTTTCAATACCTGGTTCGCCTCCGTGCTTATCGGGCGGAGCATTGTAGGCATACAGGCAGCCGATATCGTGCGCCTGGGAAGAGTGCTTAAGAATAACGCCAGTATTAAGGAAGTATACGGACTGGCACATAAACAAATGGCGCCATCCCTGCTGCATGCAGCCGCTTTTGATAAAGTATTTTCTGCAGTTGCGCTCATTGAGCCTTATTCATCTTACCGCTCGATGGTCATGAACCCTCAATACCAGGAACAGTTCCTGTTCAGCACGGTTCCGGCATCCATTGGCGAGTACGACCTGCCGGATCTTGCAGCCAGCCTCGCGCCGCGAAAGCTATTGGTTGCAGGTATGACCGACGGCAATGGCAGCAGCGAGCAGCCGGCCGACATTGAAAAGGACATGAAGGTGATACGCGGCGCATACGATGCTTCTAAAAATGCAAGGTTCGAAACCCTGCCCGCCGGTGCAGAAGCCGATTGGCGGCAATACCTTGAAGCCTGGTTGAAATAGCCCTGGGCCATATCGAAAAACAAGCCATTCTTTTCCCAAAAAACAAAGAGAGTTTATGAAGATCAGTAAATGTATAAATGTACTGCTGTACCTGTTGGTAGTTTGTTCAGTATCCCAGCGGGCATTCGCAAAAGATTATCCTGTTACAGGCTTTGGCGCAAAACCCGGCTTGCAGCACATCAATACACAAGCCATCAATAAGGCCATCCAGGCCTGTCACGCAAATGGCGGAGGAAGGGTGGTAATACCCGCAGGCGTTTTCAGATCGGGCACCCTGCTCATGAAAGAGAAGGTGGAGCTTCATCTGGAGATGGGCGCCGTGCTTATGGCCAGCACCGAGCTGAAAGACTTTCCAATACAGCCCCAGCCTGCTTACCGCTCGCAGAAGGATCCCGGCGGATGGCGGGCGCTGATCTATGCCAACGGTGTTTCGGATGTCGCCATCACGGGTTTTGGTACCATCGATGGCAAGGGCTCTGAGCAAAAGCCCGATCCTCAATCGCAATACAAGTCAGATATGGATGGCCGGCCGCGCAACCTGCTTTTTATTTCATGCAGCAACATCAGGGTCCAGGGCATACGCATGCTGAATTCGGGCATCTGGAACCAGCACTACCTGGACTGTGAGGATGTGATTGTAGACGGCATCAATGTATACAATCATGCTAACAGAAATAATGACGGCATAGATATAGACGGCTGCAGAAGGTTTGTTCTGTCCAATTCCATCTTCGATACCGACGATGATGCAATCGTGCTGAAAAGCACGGGGGCGGCTGGCTGCGAGGATGTGGTGATCACCAATTGCGTTGTATCAAGCTTTTGCAATGCCATCAAGGCCGGAACCGAGTCAACAGGAGGATTCAAGAATATCTCCATTTCGAACTGCACCATCAAGCCAAGCCGTAATACCGAGCCGCCTATATACGGCACACAGAAGGGAATTGCCGGTTTGTCGCTCGAGATCGTCGACGGTGGTATAATGGACGGTGTAAGCATCAGCAACATCAGCATTGAAGGCACGGACTGTCCCCTGTTCGTACGGCTTGGTAACCGTGCAAGAAAGCACACAGCGGCAGCGCCGCAGCCCCCGGTTGGCAAAATGCGGAACATCGTCATCAGTAACGTGGTGGCTTACAACACCGGTAACTACAGCTCGTCGATCACCGGTATTCCAGGGCATTATGTTGAGAATCTCTCTATTTACAATGTCCAGTTTTACAGCAAAGGCGGTGTAAAGGCCGGAGGATATATCAGCGATGTAATGAAGGTTAAGGAAGACGAAGCAGGCTACCCACAGCCAACGGCCTGGAAGGAGCTTCCTTCTTCGGGCCTGTTCATCCGTCATGCAAAGAATGTGCAGGTATCCTCGCTTTCGCTTGGTTCGCAGGAGATGGATCCACGCACACCGGTAATAGCTGTTGATGTAAAAGGATTGAGCATACAAAATGTCGGCAATGTGCAGCAATCGGGCGCAGAAGTTTTTTTGCAAGGATGGGATGTGGAGGATGTAACGGTGGATACTCCCCTGGGTTGGAAAAAAGAAGTGTTCAGGAAAGAAAAATGACGGTGTGCGATAAGCACCTCGTTTCGTTGTGAAGGAACTTGAAGAAAAAATATGAAGTCAAAATTATTTCGCAGTATCGCCTGTTTAGCAGCGGCCTTTTCATGGATTGGCAGCTATGCGCAAATAAGCATCGTTCCGCAGCCGTCCCGGGTAGAGCTAAAGGCGAATGCCGATTCTTTCCTGCTGTCGCCGCAGACCTTCATGTTTGCAGCAGACAAGACCCTCCAGTCCTCCGGTGAGGTTTTTAGCGAATACCTGCAGGCGATGTATGGATTTTCACTCAAGCCGGGAAAAAGAAATCCAGCCCGTAACCTCATTTTCTTATCGCTGCAGAAGAAGGAGGGTTTGCCCTCGGGTTCCTATACCCTCGAGACGGGTAAGGACAGCGTGATCATCCGTGGTGTTGACGCTGCGGGCGTATTCAATGGCATGCAGACCTTGCTGCAGCTACTCCCGCGCGAGCGTTCGGCTTCTTTGAAGATACCCGCGGTCCGGATAAGCGACGCTCCCCGCTTTCAATATCGCGGTATGATGCTGGATGTCGGGCGCCACCTGTTCCCTGTGGACTTCATTAAAAAATTTCTTGACTACCTGGCTTTTCACAAGATCAATTATTTTCATTGGCACCTCACCGAAGACCAGGGATGGAGGATCGAGATAAAGCGTTATCCCAGGCTCACATCCGAAGGCGCCTATCGGAATGGCACCATCACGGGCCACTATCCCGGCACGGGCAACGACAATAAACGGTATGGCGGATTCTATACCCAGGCAGAGATCAGGGAAGTGGTGGCTTATGCAGCCCGGCGTCATATCACTGTTATTCCCGAGATCGAAATGCCCGGTCACTCTTCAGCTGCCATTGCTTCCTATCCCTGGCTGAGCTGCTTTCCGGAAAAGCTAAGCAACCCGAAAAAAAGCCCGGTGGCAGATGCTTCGCAGGGCGTAGTTAAAAGGGTAGCAGAAACATGGGGTGTGTTTGAAGATGTATACTGCGCCGGTAACGACTCAACCTTCCGGTTCCTTGAGAACGTACTGGATGAGGTAATGGCACTTTTCCCTTCAACCTATATTCATGTTGGGGGCGATGAATGTCCGAAAACCCATTGGAAGCTTTGTGAAAAATGCCAGGCCAGAATGAAGCAGGAAGGATTGAAGGATGAACAGGAGCTGCAGAGCTATTTTATCCGCCGCATGGAAAAATACCTGAATGCAAGAGGGCGTACCCTGATCGGGTGGGATGAGATACTCGAAGGAGGACTGGCGCCAAATGCGGTCGTAATGAGCTGGCGGAGTGAGCAAGGCGGAATAGATGCAGCCAGGCAAGGCCACCCGGTGGTGATGACGCCTAACTCCCATCTTTATTTTGACCAGTACCAGGCAAAGGCATCCGAAGAGCCGCTGGCTATCGGTGGATACAATCCACTGTCAAAGGTCTATGCTTATGATCCGCTTCCAAAGGAGCTGAAAGACGGCGATACGGCCTTTGTCAGGGGTTTGCAGGCCAATCTTTGGACCGAGTATGTAAAGAGCAGCAGCCATGCGACCTATATGATCTTTCCGCGACTTGCCGCCCTCGCTGAAACAGGGTGGTCGGTGGCATCTCAAAAGAACTGGGATGATTTTACAAAACGGATGGAAGAGCAATACAAGCGATATGAACTGCTCGGCATCGATTATTCAAAAGCAGTTTATGACGTCCAGCAAACCATCCTGGTGGAGTCGACAAGAAGCAGGGCTACAGTAACGCTTGCTACTGATGTTCAGGATGTCCAGCTTTACTATACGCTTGATGGAACCGAGCCCTCCAGTGCTTCAACACTATATACCAAACCTTTTGTGATTCGTGCCTCGGCCTTAATAAAAGCCGCGGCATTCAGGGATGGCAAACAGGTAGGAAGGCTTTCTGTACAGGAGGTAAAGATCTGAGTGTCTATATAGCGCTGTGGACTGGCTTAAAGCGCTGATCGTTTGCATACGTTTCTTATCCTGTCTTTCTCCTGCTTCATAAAATGCCGGTTTAAAAGTTGGGATCACATCTGTGCGTGATCTTCGGGAGACTGCCTGGCCATTGTTCATGAAGCAATATATTTTGTTTGATTGCTTGTATTATAGGCTTATTGCTATTCAGTCCTTATAAGATAGGCCTGCAGGCAGTTAGCAGCTTCTTCATTAGCGGATAAGCCGGTATCGCATCTTGTTTTTATTTCAGCGCAAATCATTGCTCACCCTGCCCCTTTTCATCCTGCTGCGTTTGCTCGTTAATACCGGTTTTGTTTAAGGCATCCCTTTTGTACTTCTGGCAGCTAATGATTTGTGTATGAATGATCCATTGAAGATTGCAGGTTTTGTTGTTTTTACGGTTTATGCGCTCACATCGGTCTGGCTTCTCCTCAATAGCATGGTTCAGCTTCACCTGCTCTGGCATTTCAAACGCAGGGAAAAGAAGCGGCTTCCTGTACAAAGCTTGCAGCCTGATCTTCCCTTTGTATCGGTACAGGTGCCGGTATACAACGAAAAATACGTGATCAGGCGGCTATTAACTGCCCTTGGAAAACTCAACTATCCCAGGGATCGATTTGAGATACAGGTGCTCGATGATTCTACGGACGAAACAAGCCAGATCATCGACAATGAAGCAGATTGGCTGAGGGAGAGAGGCATCCACTGTACAGTTGTTCGCAGGCAGGAACGAAAGGGATTCAAAGCAGGCGCCCTGCAATACGGGCTTTCTTACTGCAAAGGCGGGCTGGTAGCCATATTCGATGCCGATTTTATTCCAGATCCCAGCTTTCTCCTTCGCATGGTACCGCATTTTTCAGATGCTTCGGTAGGTCTTGTCCAGGCTAAATGGACTCATATCAACCGTGATCAGAACAGCCTTACACGAATACAGACCTTTTTGCTCGATACCCATTTTTCAGTTGAGCAGGGTGGCCGGCACCAGGCTGGGTACTTCATCAATTTCTGCGGCACCGCAGGCATCTGGCGCAAGGAATGCATCGAACAGGCAGGTGGCTGGGATGGTGAAGTGCTGAGCGAAGATCTCGATCTCTCATACCGGGCCCAGCTTAAAGGCTGGAAGATGGTGTATGATAAAAGCGTAGAAGTTCCGGCCGAGCTTCCCTGCGTGATCCAGGCTTTCAGGATACAGCAATTCCGCTGGACAAAAGGGATGGCCCAAATTTCCAAAAAAATGATGAAGCCCTTGCTCAAAGCCGCGGTCCCGGTCGGTAAAAAGCTGCATGGTGTATTTCACCTGCTAGGGTCTTTTGTTTTTGTATGCCTTTTGCTTAATGCACTGCTTACCTTGCCCCTACTCGTATTCCGAAACCTTTATCCTGAGTTCATTACGCTGACTCACTACACGCTCGTAACCTCTTTGAACCTGGTCGCACTTACACTTTTTTATTACACCGGTACAAAGAGCAGCAATTCACCCGGCACGGTGCGCTTTGGTACTTATTACCCGCTGTTCCTTGTCATCTATATGGGGCTTTCGGTGCAGAATGCCATTGCCGTACTGCAGGGATTTGCCGGAAAGCATTCACCTTTTGTTCGCACGCCAAAATTTGCGGCGGTAAAGGCGGGTGAAAATGCCTATCTGCGGCCAAAGTTCAATGGGATCAACCTGCTTGAGATCTTTCTGTTCAGCTATTTCTTTACCGGTATTGTGCTTAGCTTCTATTTTGGCGACTATTTTATGCTCCTGTTCTTTCTGATGATGGTATACGGGCTTGGTTTTATTATTGCTCATACCCTTATGCTTTTTCAGCAGCAAAGCATGGCACTTCGCACCGCCCGTGGATGAAGGCTTGCCTTCTCATATTTAAGAATGACAGCTAACAACAATCTTACATCCATCCTGACGATGCATGTATTCATATAAATTCATCATTCGCACCACACTAAAATTATTTGCTGCTCATCCATTGGCAGAGAGGGGCAACATGGCAAAGTCTTTGAGGCGATGGATCTGTATCTATACGGGCAGAAGAAACGCATTGAACTGATCATTATCGAAACTGTTTGCAACCATGCATAGACGGGGACAAGGCTCAATCTTTAAAAGACCATGTCATGCAGTTGCTGGTGAGTTCTTTTTCCCAGATATGTTAGATTCAAAGTCCACAGCCTCTTAAAATTCCAATCACAAATCAATATTTAAAATATGAATGAAGATTACAAGATCACCAGGCGCAAGGTTATTGCAGGCTTGGGTGCCGGCCTGGTGACCCTTGCCGCAACACCAGGCTTCGCCACGCCTGGTAATTCAGGTCCTGGTATGCCCCTGGCACAGAAGCTGGAAGATCCCACCACAAAATATCCCCGCCCGCCATTCAAGGGCCAGCTGCAGCCATGGCCCGGTCTTGCGGCAAAAATGGAACCCCGTCCTGACCATGGTGAATCCAGCTACAAGGGCTCCGGCCGTTTGATGGGCCGCAAAGCATTGATCACGGGGGGCGATTCGGGTATTGGAAGGGCCGCAGCCATTGCTTACGCAAGGGAAGGGGCAGACGTGGCGATCAACTACCTGCCTGCCGAGGAAGCAGATGCGCAGGAAGTAATTGCTTTAATAAAGGGAGCAGGAAGAAAAGCGATCGCCATCCCAGGTGACATTACGAGTGAAGCCTTCTGCCGCCAATTGGTTGATGGCGCGGTAAAGGGACTGGGTGGATTGGACATCCTCGTTAGTAATGCTGCCATGCAGCAAACCCAGCCTTCTATCCTGGATGTTACAACAGAGCAGTTCGACCGCACCATGAAAACCAATATTTATGCGCCTTTCTGGATCATTAAAGCGGCATTGCCCCATCTGAAGCCCGGTTCTGTGATTATCGGCACTACTTCGGTACAGGCTACAGATCCCTCGCCTGAGCTTTACGACTATGCACAAACCAAGGCTGCCACCACCAGCTATGTCCGCTCGCTCGCCAAGCAGCTCGCGTCTAAAGGCATAAGGGTAAACGGCGTAGCGCCCGGGCCTATATGGACCCCGCTGCAGGTAAGCGGCGGTGCAACGCAGGAAAAGCTGAAGAGTTTTGGCGGCGATACACCCATGGGAAGGCCAGGGCAGCCGGCAGAGCTGGCATCCATCTTTGTGCAGCTTGCAGCTCCTGATGCAAGCTATTCTACCGGGCAGATCTATGGTGCAGCGGGCGGTGGTGGTCAACCCTGATCCTGCCTGTGTCTCGCAGGAGCATCACCTGAGTTGTCGGCAAGCTCTGATGGGCAAGGATCTAAGATGAATGAGAAATTTTTTAGAGCAGACCCTCCAGGTCTTGACTGTATGGTATCGGGATCCCCACCGGTAGAGGGCTTTCCTGCCGGCAGGTTGTATCGAAACCGAACATTTTTTGTCCGGATGCGAACATGTTCGTAGGATTTTATTATGCTAAGCAATTGGAATTCAGGTTGGTGCACTATTGGCCTGTCTTTCGTTGGAAGCGATGAATTGTTCCGCTTACTTCTAAATCCCGCTTTCATGTTTCGCAACTACCTCAAAACCGCTGTTCGCAACCTGCTTCGTTACAAAGGCTTTGCCGCCATTAATATCGTGAGCCTTACCATTGGCCTTATTGGCTGTTTTGCCATCGGTCTTTTTGTTTGGGATGAGCTTCAATATGACCGGTCCATAGAGGGAGGCGAAAGCGTTTATCGCCTTTATGACGAGCGCTACAAGGAAACAGGAACAACAAAGCAGGCAGTTGTTGCCCCAGCCTATGCCAGTTTCCTAGAACAGCAATACCCGGAGGTAGATACAACGCTGCGCATTCTCATGGCGGGTGATAAATACCTGATGGAACTGGGCGACAAGCGCGCATATGAGGAAAAAGGCCTGTTTGCCGAAGCGTCTTTCTTTCGCCTGTTCCCGTTAGAATTGCTGAAAGGAGATGCGGCAACGGCCCTTGCCAGTCCGATGTCGGTTGTGCTGACCGAAGAGCTGGCGAGTCGCTATTTTGGCAAAGAGGATCCTTTGGGTAAGACCATCAAGATAGAGAAAGAGGATTTTGTCGTCACGGCGGTCATGGCTTCATTGCCCGGGCATTTTCACCTCAGGTTCAACTACCTCATGTCTCTTTCTTCTGCGGGCTTGCCTGCGGAGCGGATGGAGAAATGGACCTGGACGCAATTCTACACTTACGTAAAGCTGAAGCCCGGAGCCAACCCATACCTGCTGCAGGAAAAGTTTCAGCAGCACGTGAAGAAAGCTATTTACCCTACACTCAAGCAGGAAGGAAATACATTTCTGCCTTTCCTTCAGTCATTGAGAGATATCCACCTCCGCTCCGCTGATTTTATCTATGACAATGCTGTAAGAGGCAACCATAGCTATGTTCAGGGCCTTATCATCATTGCCGTTTTTGTACTGGTGATTGCCTGCTTCAATTTTGTCAATTTAGCTACGGCAAGGTCTTTCCGGCGTGCAAAGGAGATCGGCGTACGCAAGGTCGTAGGAGCAGAACGCAGGCAGCTCATTGTTCAGTTTATCTGCGAAACAGTGCTGCTGTCCGTGCTGGCGGCTACTATAGCTATCGTTGCCATGTTCTTCATCACTCCTTTGCTTAATACTTTCACCGGTAAGGCTATCCCTGTTGGTGTTTTGAGCAACCCTGTCCTGCTCCTTCTGATCTACGCCGGAGCCATGGTTATCGGTATGCTGGCAGGTATTTATCCAGCCCTTGTGCTTTCGGGTTTTCAGCCCATCCGTGTGCTCAAGGGTATGAAACAGGGAGGACTTCGCACCGGCTGGCTGCGGCAGGCCCTCGTGGTGGCACAGTTCTCACTTTCGGCCTTGCTCATTGTTTCATCCACCATCGTTTACCGGCAGGTGAGGCATTTGAACAGCAGGGATCTTGGCTTTAATAAGGAGCAGGTTCTTAGCTTTCAGATCAAGGGCGACCTGGCCCAGAATATTGAAACCTTTAAGACGGAGCTGCGGCGATCGCCCAACGTGCGCTCGGTCACTTCGGGTTATGGACTGCCGGGAGACCAGTTTGCGAACGACAATATCGTGGTTCCCGGGAACAACGGCGGCAAGGACTATTCGGTGAGCCTGTTCATGGGTGATCATGATTATATCCGCACGCTCGGATTACAGCTGATAGCGGGAAGGGATTTTTCCAGGGATCTGGCCAGCGATGTGTCGGAAGCTTTCATCATCAATGAAACCGCTGTCAGGATGCTGGGTTTTCAAACCCCTGAAAAAGCGCTCGGGCAAAGGCTTGACTGGAACAAATGGACCCCTGATTCGCTTGAGCCGGTAAAGCGAGGCAAGGTGATCGGGGTGGTCAAGGACTTTCATTATAAAAGCCTTCACGAAAAGGTAGCCGCATCGGTTATCCAGATATACCCACCCATGGCAGTGAAGGTGGCCGTTAAATTGACTACTGTCGACGTCAGCGGTACCCTCGCTTTTATCAAGAACACCTGGACAAAATTTGCTCCGGGCTATCCCCTGGATTATGTTTTTATGGATGAAAGCTATGGCAGGATGTACCAGGCGGAAGAAAAGCTGGCAAGCCTTCTGTGGTTGTTTACCATGATGGCCATCGTTGTGGCTTGCATGGGTTTGTTTGCGCTGGCTGCCCTGGGCGCCGAGCAGCGCACGAAGGAAATCGGTATCCGCAAGGTGCTGGGTGCAAGCGTCCTTACCATTGTTGGCCTGCTGTCATGGAGCTTTTTGCGGCTGGTGCTGCTGGCTGCCCTCATCGCCTTCCCTATAGCCTGGTGGGTAGCAAATAGCTGGCTCAAGGATTTTCCCTACCGGGTAGGTGTAAGCTGGTGGGTATTTGGCATCGCAGCGGCGGTAGCGGCCGGCATTGCTTTGCTTACGGTAAGCTTTCAATCCATCAGGGCTGCCACGGCCAATCCGGTCAAAAGTCTCCGGTCGGAGTAGCACCTGTTTGATCTTGCAACTCGCATACTGGCGCGATGGCGGAGGCATTGCTTCTCCAGGCTCGTCTCGGGCATAACACGATTCGATACATGGAAAGCCGTAGTTTTGGCGGGCCTTTAGCCTTGTGTTATGAAGGAAAGATATATGCCCTACAACCATACACCATTCCGCTATCATCGAATATGTTTTGTGCTCGCCGCCTTTCTTGTTTTTTCTGTTGGCGCATACAGCCAGGTGAATGAGCCAAAAGCCACACCTGTTTACGACTACCTGTACAGGATGGCCCAGAAGGGTCTCATACAATGGGAAGATTACCAGCTGCCACTGGACCGGAGATCCGTATTAGCAGCTCTTGATTCCCTTTCAGGCAATGCAGGCGCATTGAGCAAGGTTGAATCAGAAGAGCTGGGCTTTTATCTCAGGGAATATAGTTTTGATTCGGATGCAAATAAACCGGAAGCTCAATACCTGTTCCGCAAGGATGATGCCGGCAGGTTAAGGGCCGGTCTTTTTCAAAAAGGCGATATAAGGCTGTTTGTCGATCCGGTTTTTGGTGCGGCTCATTTCAGAAGCGGTGGAAAAAGCAACACCCAATATTACTCAGGCCTAAGGCTGGGAGCTTATTTCGGTAAACGCTGGGGCGTGAATTTTTCTTTCAGGGACGTAACCGAGAAAGGAGACAGCATCGACAGAA
>DASTPZ010000149.1:0-4363 GCA_035761965.1 Flavisolibacter sp.
CCTCGGCAAACGGCTTACTGCCAAGGGTGCCATCGTGGGCTGGCTTATCGGCTGCTTTCTTTTTCTTGGCTGTGGCTGGGCTGCGGTCCTGTTGATGGCCCTCTTTTTTGGATTGGCAGTTGTGGCAACGGCAACGGGAAGGCGGCAGAAAGAAAAGGAAGGCATAGCGGAAAAGAACGAAGGACGCAGATCTGCTTACCAGGTCTTTGCCAATGGGGGATTGGCGGGCATCCTGGGGTTCTGGGCCTGGATATGGCCATTGTCCGAAGCCTATTGCCTGATGTTCTGCGCCGCGGCCTTTGCTTCTGCTACGGCCGATACACTCTCTTCCGAATTAGGCAGCGTTTACGGAAAGCGTTTTTACCATATCATCGGCTTCAAACCAGCTCAAAAAGGGCTGAATGGAGTCGTAAGCCTCGAGGGTTCTTTGTTCGGCATCCTTGGCAGCATCCTCATTGCCGCAGCTTATGTTTTTTCCTCAGGCGAGTACAGGTATTTCTGGCTGATTGTGATGGCCGGAACCGCCGGCAACATCATCGACTCAATACTTGGCGCCACCCAGGAAAGAAAGGGAAGGCTGGGTAACGATGCGGTCAATTTCCTCAATACCCTTGGCGCGGTGCTGACCGCCTGCCTTTTGTGGATCGCATGGGATTGAACTTTGTTTTCACTTCCGCTGGTGTTTGCCGTATATCCTGCAAGCTATACGTAGATCTTACAGGTGTTTTCTGCCTATTTTCCGCAGGCAGGCATACATGGCATTAATCTGTCTTTAGTAGGGTGTGGAAAATGAAGCAGTTATAAATTATTAAGTATTTTATTTATAATTCTTCTGTTCAAGAATCCTGATATTGAGCAGGATCAATTGGCTTTGACCTCGTCGCGCCGTAGTTTTAGCCTTGCTGAAAACCAGTTTTTCTCATGTGAATGTTGAAAACCCGGCCTATGAAAAAACGCTACCTAAACAAGGGCTTACTATGTTTGGTATTGCTCCTGCCTTCTTTTTTTGTAAAGGCTCAATGTCCGGCGGGCGCGTCAACCGCCCAGGTCAATTGGGACCACCTCGATTTTCTTTCTCAAACCGGTACGTATGCCGGTTTTGTATCCACCGGAATGATGCAGAACCAGCGCTTTACCATCGGGCGCAACAAGCTGTCGGTTGGTCTATCGGCCTTTATCACTACAACAGGCGAAAACACCACGAATACTGCCGAAGCAGGATCTTACGGTGCCGGAGCCGATGTATCATTTGATGGAAGGGGACCGATCAGCTTTAGTTTCGATGCTGCGGTATACAACCTGCGGTTCAGCCTTTATGATATAGATGGTTTGCACAACGTCACCATCACGGCGCTTGATGCAAGCGGGCAGCTGCTTACGATCGATGCTTCCGCCACCGCCGCCGGTGTAATCACCGTCAATGGCAGCGGTACAACCCAGGTAATCGCAACGGCTTCTGCCACCGCCCTGGGCAATACAGATACGCGGGGCACACTCAATGTAAACATAGCAGGCAGCAGTCCGGCCGGGGCCAGGGGCATCAAGAGCCTGACAATTGAAACGGGTTTTGGCAGGGGAGGAAACGGGAATTTCTGGCTTTCAGACCTTACGGCCTGTGTGTTCGGAAGCTTTCCGGAAGACTATTACCTCTCTCAAAAGCCATGGGCAGGTCAGCCCGCCTACTACCTGGTTACACCGGATAACAATTCTGTTTACCTGGTCAATCCCCTTACGGGGAAATGCGACTGGCTGTTCAGCGAGCCCAATTCACCCTGGGTGAACTCCATGGCTTACGATCATGTGAACAAGATTGTTTATTATGTAATGGACCATACTTCACCGGTAAGCACCAATAAATCGCTTAAGAAGTATGACTGCACCTCCGAAACCATCAGCACTGTTATCCCTGATATCACAGCCCTGGGCATACCCATTTTCGATATCGTGGTAGAATCGGCGGGTGCCGCTTTCTATGACGGCTCGCTGTACCTTGGCATCGAGGGCACGAATGACGACAAGACCTCGAACCGCGAATCCATTGTATGGCGGATAGATTTCGATGCCAACCAGCAGCCTGTTTCCGCCAGCCAGGTTTTTGCCAGGATAGCGGATAATGGCAACGGCCTGCTGATGCACGATTGGGGCGATTTCACCATCAAGGACGGCATGCTTTACGATTTCAATACTGGTAACTCGGGCCCTACCTCCGAGTTCGTCCATTTTTATATGCAATCGGGCAACGCGGCGGTATACAATACCAATGGAAGCCCCGCACCTATACAGGCCGGACAGACCTGGGACGGAAAGCTTTACTGGACCGGCGGACAGTCGCCCGAAAACGGGCGCATAGCGCTTTACAACGAAAACGGAACCATCGGTGCAAAAGTTTCTACAACGGTTACACCATGCTCTCCTCCCTGGGTAAGAAGAGCGGGTGACGCTTCGGAGCCCTATCGTCCCAAAAGCGACTTTGGTGATGCGCCTGATACCTATGATCCTGTGCCTATTGAGAAGGCTACACACGAATACGATTGCAACCTCAGGCTCGGACCCAGCTTCGACCGCGAGTGGGACAAAACGCCCTCGCCCCTGGCAACGGCCGACGGCACCGATGAAGATGGAATTACTGTTGTGAATGTGCTGGCTGCCGGGAATGTGAATCATATACAGGCTGTCACGGTATACAATAATACAGGCAGTCCGGCCACACTTGCCGGCTGGCTCGATTACAACGGCAATGGCGTGTTCGAGCCTGCGGAAGGCCGGGTTATTACAGTTCCCAGCAATACAGCCATGCAAACCTGTATACTCAGCTGGCCTGGTATCTATGTTCCCATTACACCTGGGGCTTCTACGTTTCTGAGGGTAAGGCTTACCTCTGCCGCCAATGGCATGACGGCAAATAATCCCACGCGTTGGTTTGCCAATGGAGAAGTGGAGGATTACCGCGTTATCGTTGATCTCGTGCTTCCTGTTCAGCTCCTTGAGTTCAGCGCATTTCCAACCGGTAACGAATCGGTTCTGCTACATTGGAGAACATCAAGAGAAACGAATGCCTTTGGCTTCGAGGTAGAGCGTAGCAAGGATGGCAGAACATGGGAGAAGATCGGCGAACTGCCGGCAAAGGCGGATGGTTCGCTGAACAATATATACCAGCTGTACGACAATGAACCGCTTACCGGCAAGAGCTTTTACCGTCTTAAGATGGTTGCTTCAAGCGGCCCTCACAAGTACAGCGACAATCGCGTGATAGAGCTTGAGCGCGGGCGCACAAATTGGGTAAGAGTAGTGCCTAACCCGGTGAGGGATGTTGCCTCGCTGCAATACCATCTCGAGCAAACCGGGAACATCAGTATCGAAATTACAGATGCCAGCGGCAAGGTCATCTTCAGCCGTAAGGTATCTGCATCAAAAGGGATCAACAACCTGGCGCTGCCAGAAGTCAAAAAAATGGCACCAGGTGTTTATGCCGTTCAGCTGGTATTGGCCTCTGCGCGTATGAGTGCCAAGATGGTTGTGCAGTAGCGGATGCCGCTTTCTTTTGAACAACAACATAAAAAGGCAGAGCACATTGCTCTGCCTTTTTGTTCTTTGGTAATGGCCGACTAGTTTATGTTCAGCAATTTATCCTTTGGATACTTTGCAGAATAGGCGAAACGCAGCTTTTTTGATTCGCCCGGAGCCAGCTCCAGCTTCCAGGTAAGCACGCCAGTCTCCGCGTTATTCATTGCCCCGCTATCCTCGATCAATTCTACCTCCACTTCCTTATTGGTCGACAGGGGGTACTGGTCTTTCAGCAGCATTCTAACCGTGTCTTTTTTATTGTTCTTAACGGTAAGCTCGTAAGTGATTTTCTGCAGCTTTTGGCTGCCAAGGAATTTGACGCTGCTGAAGTCAACGAGCTTTTCTTTTTTTACCACTACGCGTTTGTCCCTGCCAAGCGTAAGGTTAAGGGTATCGGAAGTTGAGGCCGGGTCGATAAAGGATTTCCCAACATAAGTTCCCTCCAGGATAATATTGGCTTCGCCGGGAAGCAGGTTGAGCTTCTCCCAATCAGCCAGTTCGGCCAGCAGGTAAGCATCCTTGTCGAGCCGGGGCACCGCATAGTATTTGAAGGCAGCAGCGGCAGCATACTCTTTCAGCGTGGCTGTCTGCTCTTTTCCATTGCTGGGGATGTCATAGGGGAGATCGATATCGAAGCTGAGGTTGAGCTGGTGATCGGCGACAGAAACATAGTCCCCAAGGCCATCCTTGAGCTGAACCACCACTACGCCATTGGCGCCTCTTGATCCATAAAGTGCGGACGCTGCCGCGTCTTTTAGCGTTTCAACAGACTTGACCGAGCCCGGATCTATCTTACTGA
>DASTPZ010000150.1:0-8622 GCA_035761965.1 Flavisolibacter sp.
TCAAAATATTTTAGGTTCTGCAAGATCAGCAGGGGATTGGGGCTGCTGCTGAGGTGGATCTTTGTATAGTCTTTCAAACCTTCAAGGTAGAGGATATCGCTGTAAAGCACCTTGTGTATCTTATGTGAAGCATTGATGAAAAAATAATCCCTGTTAAGCGCTTTGTTGGTCTTGAACTCGATCAGCTCATTGGCCCTGTTCATGGCCATTACAAAGCGTTCGAAGGAAATGGGCTTTAGCAGGTAGTCGACTGCATTGAGCTCAAAGCCCTGCAGGGCATATTCGGGAAAGGCAGTGGTAAAGATCACCTCCGGCTTTTTGGAAAGTGAACGGTAAAAATCGATGCCGTTGATATCGGGCATTTGGATGTCGATAAGCAGGAGGTCCACGGGCTGCTGTTCAAGATAGGAAAGCGCCAGCAGGGGCTCGTTGCACCGAGCTGTGAGCTTGAGAAAAGATATTTTACTGATGTAAGACTCAAGGAGGTCAAGCGCCAGGGGCTCGTCGTCAATAAGCAGACAGTTGATCACGGTGCAGGTTGATTTTGAGATTCACAACATAAAGCAATGAGTTATTCTCAATGTCTAACCAGTAATTCCCCGGATACATCAGCTCAAGCCTCCTGGTTGCATTAGCGAGTCCCACGCCTTGGTTCCCAAATTTATCCTCAGAAAAAACAGGATTGGATACCATCATCGTTAATGTTTTATCAAAAACCTCGATGGCGATCCTGATAGAGGAAGCGTTTGTATAGCTGACGCCGTGCTTGAACGCATTTTCAATAAAGGTAATGAGCAGCAATGGGGCTATGGAAAGCCCGGTCATACCGCCTTTTACGGTATAGTCGATCTTGACCTTGTCTGCCAGGCGCAGGCGCTGCAGGTCGATATAGCTGGACAGGTAATGAATGTCCCGTTCTAGGTCGATCTTGTCTGTAACGGTTTCATAGATCACATAACGCAGGATATCGGATAGTTTCAGGATCGACAATCCCGCATTATCGGATTTATGGTAAACCTGCGAGTAAATGCTGTTGAGCGTATTGAAAAGAAAATGCGGATTGATCTGCGATTTGAGCGAACGGATTTCCGCTGTAAGGCTGGCATTCTCCAGCGCCCTTTTTTCGTCCTGGCTTTTGATAACGAAGAAGCTGAGGTGGATAAAGCCGCCCAGCACTACCATAAAGATCGTCGACGACAGCACATTGATAAGCACGATGAAGAGCATGCGCTCGGGCAGAAAGATCAAGTTATTGTTACCCAGGTGCTTGATCAGCGGTTGGCCGGAGGCGGTGAGGTGAGGCGCGGGAGGCAGCGAATCGCTTAGCAGGAGGGCAGGGCCCATGACGGTACCGGGGTTCGGAGGCGCCAGCAGCATCACCCTTCCCATAAAGCTTTTTTCGACGATAATATGCTGGACCAGGAGCAGCAGTATAAGGCCGGAGAGCAGGGTAAAATAAGCCACCCTTTTTTGCCTGATAAAAAAGCGGGGGATGAGCCAGAAATAATTCAGGTAAAAAAAGCCGATGAGAAAAGATTTGTTGACGAGTTCTTTAACAAAGAATGCCTTGTCGGCAATGCGTATGGGAAAAAGCAGAAGCGGCAGTGTGAACAGCAGGAGCCAGGCTGCCAGGTGGGTGAGGATAACCAACAGGAGCCGGCGTTTTGTATTGGCCTTTTTAAAGCCAAAAAGACTATGCAGAAAACCAAGGGTACGGCTGCCGTTCATGGCCGGGAAGTTATGAATAATACTTCTTCCTGGCTAAGGCTTGGTCCTTTTCGCTCTTTCAGCTTGCGGATCACGAGCTTTGCGGCGGCCGAGGCCTGGTCTTCTAAAGCAAAGCCTGAATCTGCCGACAGCGCCGGCTTGGTTTCCTGGTGAATGGCAGTTGCACCATTCACCAGGATATCATAGCCCCATCCCCGGCCGGTCCGGAAGGTGGTATAGGAAAGCTTTTGCCTTTCGTTGCGGCAGGAGCCCAGCAGCATAATGAGTGCAAGGCCCGCTACATATCTAGTCGTTTTCATCATACTCAGCGCCGGGTTGAAATTCATACATGTTGTCGTACGAAAGGGATCCGTTGCGCCCGGTGAGCACAAAGGCGCGGTTGGCCAGCGTAAAGGCGAGTGCGCCGGTCCGGGGACTGCCCTCGAAGCCCGTCTTCTGCGTCCATTGGTCGGCAACATCGTCGTATTCCCAGGTGGTTGCTACCAGCGAACCGTTCTCGCCCGCGGTAAGGTAGGCCTTGTTGTCTACGGTAAAGGCCACGCCATTAAATCTTATGATACCGGAGTAATCATCATCATAGCTTTCGTCGCTCGCATCGGAGATCTTTCTTTTTTGTGTCCAGCTGTCCGAACCGGCATCATACATCCAAAGATCGTTGAGCGCGGAGCCATTGTTGTTTCCCGAGGCTACGTAGGCTTTGTTGTTGAGCACAAAACACATAGCAGCCGAACGTTTGCTTCCCCCAAGGCTAGCTCTCTGTATCCATGTGTCGGCAGCCGGGTCGTATTCCCAAAGGTCTTTTAGGTAGTTACCATCAAAGCCTGCGCATATATAACCCTTGTTATTGAGACTGAAGGCAACTGCATCATAGCGGGCAGACCCAGCAAAAGAAGCTTTCTGCTGCCACTGGTTGGACGCGGGATCATACTGCCAGAAATCGTTCAGGCGGTTGGTGCCGTCGTAGCCCGTTCCAACATATCCTTTCCCGTTAACAGCAAAAGCCACAGCCGAATTCCTTGCATTGGCAGGGAGGCTTGCTTTCTGTGTCCAGTACCGCAGGTTTACATCATATTCCCAAAGGTCGTTGAAGCGCTCAGTGCTGGTGGCGCCGGTGGAAAGGTAGGTTTTACTGCCGATGGTAAAGCCCACCGCCTCGCTGCGTGCATTGCCGTCAAAATCGGAGCTGGCCAGCCAGTTGCCAATGTAATCGTCGTCATCATCGTCGTCATCGCTTTTTGTACATGAATAGGTGGTGCATAAGAGCCCGCAACTCAGGATCAGGTAATAAATTGTGGTCTTGGTCATCCTCATAGTAATTTTTGTCTAAAGTATTGGTGGGCCTGGCTAATACTGTCCTAAAATAGATAAACAGCATAGCGGCATAGACAAACCATCCGGAAAAATCTACCGGGGCCGGTGAGCCGATCGACCTGCAGCGCTATCGGTAGACTTGAGCTTGCCGGAAGGGAGGTCGACAGCTCCTCCGGCCTTCTTCTGCTCTCCCGGGCCTCTTGTCGGGTACAGCTTGAGATCTGTCTATTTTATCGTGCAGTCTATCTACTATAACAAACTCCTGCACCTGGCAGAAGATAATTTGTACCCGTTTCATCAAACAAGATTCCAATGCTCTTATTTACCCGTAAAGCAAACAACCTTTTTCTGTTTCTCCTTCTCCTTCTCTCTCTCACCTTCCTGCCTTCCTGTGCAAAAAAAGATATCCAGTTCGGTACGGAGCTGGGCGAAACCTATACCCGCATCATGGAAGTGGATACCGTATCGGTGGAAATGTCTACCTACCTGCTCGACTCTTTTCCCACCAGCGGCATCAGCAATTTTTTCCTGGGTGCCTACTCCGATCCCCTGCTTGGTAAGGTGTCCGCCACACCCTATTTCCAGCTCGCCGTTCCTACAGACCTTAATCTGGAAACCGATGCTGTATACGATTCGCTCAGCTTTCACATAAAGCTTAACCGCTATGCCTACGGCGACACGCTGGCGACCCAGGCGATACAGGTATATGAGCTTGCAGAGCCGCTGGACTATACTTACAGCGGCTATATCTTCAATACGAGCTCCTTTGCCCGCAAATCGCCGGCGCTCGGCAGCACGATAGTAAGGATCAGGCCTGCTACAACCGATTCGGTCCGCATCCGACTGAGCGACGCAAAAGGCCTCGAGCTTTTCAATAAGCTCAGGCAGGGTGCATACGAGATATCCAGTACAACGGCATTTCTGGATTACTTCAGGGGAATCGTGCTCGAGTCTTCCACGACTGCCGGCGCCATCTACGGGTTCAACCATACCGCCGACTCGATATACATGCGCCTGCACTATCATACGAGCAGCCTTTACCCGGAAAGCAAACACAAAGATTTTGCTTTCCATAACGGTAAATTCTCTAACCAGCTTGCTGCCGACCGCACCGGTACACAACTGGCAGGTACAGGAGCCAGGATCGTTCCATCGCTTCAAAGCGGCAACCAATCCTTTGTTCAATCAGGCACAGGCGTTGTGCTCAAAATGACCTTTCCTTCGCTTCGCAACATCCTGCAGATCGATCCTACCATAAGGTTAATGAAGGCCAGGCTGGAGCTTAGGGCTGGATCGAACACGGGTAATTTTGGCCTGCCCGCTGCGCTTTTCCTGGTGCAAACCGATGCAACCAACGCCTTTGGGGCCGCGGTACTCGATTCCACCGGTGAGGAAATTGCCTATAGCGCGCCGGTGATCGATGCCCTTTATAATAACAGGCCCTATTATTCATTTACTATCACTTCCTACATACAGGCCTTGCTGAATTCCAGCGGTACCGAAGACAATGGTTTCTTCCTTGTGGAAGGCAACCCTGGAAGCTCCGGCTTCCTGTCAAGGGTTCCCATCAACAACTCGCTGCTGCCGGAAAAATCCAAACTGATACTTTCCCTGCTTTCACTTAAGAACTAAAATAATTATATGACCAGAACCTGTTTTTTATTACTGCTTTGTTTTGCCGGTCTTGGAGCCTTTGGTCAAAGCATGAGCACACCCTATTCGGTTTATGCCATCGGCGATATCGATCACCGTCTTTATAATTTCAATGCCGGAATGGGTTATACCGGCATAGGCATGAAAAGCTCGCTGTTTACTTCGGGTAATAATCCGGCTTCCATTACCGGAATGGAACGGAGCTTTTTTATGTTCGATGTACATGCGGCCGGCCGTACGGTCGTATACCGTGGCAATAACATCGATGCCAGCAACAACCGCAACCGCGATTTTACCATCAAGCGGCTTGCGCTCAGCACCAAGATCAATAGCTTCTGGGGCAGTGGTATCGGCTTCCGTCAGTTCAGCAGCGTTAATTACTCTTTCCAGCGCGCAAGGGCAGTGGAAGGCTCTAATGACCGCTATACCCTAAGCTATAAGGGAGACGGTGGCCTGAACGAATATTACTGGAACAATGGCTTCTCGATAGGTAAACACCTTTCGGCCGGCATCACGGCCTCCTTTATCGCAGGCCCGATCAATCAAACGGAGGTCGTAACAGGTTTTAGCGGCGATGATATTGAAAGCGTGCGCAGGGATTATTATGCCAATGGACGGCTGGAATACGGGTTGATCTATACCCGGGCTCTGGGCAAGAAATGGGAGGGGTCGCTGGGCGGACGTTTCTCAAAAGAAACAAAGATGAATTATGAAAGAACCCTGTCCGTTACCAGTGGAAACAATGCCATAGCAGAAGAGGAGTTCCTGTCTTATCACCGCTTCCGCCTGCCGGCTGCTTTCGGACTCGGACTATCGATGGTCAACAAAAAAGGAACCACCCTGGCGGCAGACTTTTCCCATGACGACTGGAATAGTCTTGATGTAAAAGGTGCAGGTTGGCGGCTGGTGAACAGCAACCGGTATTCGGCAGGAGTGGAGTTCAGCTCGGCTGTCAACGACCGGAGGAAGGACCTTGTGCGGAAGGCCCTGCAGTTCGGTGCATTTTTAAATCAATCCTACCTGCGTGTAAACAACCGGCAGATCAATGAGTGGGGGTTAACGGCGGGCCTGTCGCGTACTTACCGCAAAGGGCTGATGTTAGGCGCTTCGCTTGAGGGAGGAATGAGAGGCACGGCCGCAGCGGGCCTGATCAGGGAAAGCTATTTCCAGCTGAGGTTCTCTTTTTCTTACAGGGATTTTTTGATGAGCAAGGGAAGAAAATATGATTGAGCTGCTTAGATGTTGGCTGCTTGCGGTCTATTGGCTCACTGATAGCACTTAAGTCTAACCTGCCGGTAGCAGCACCCTGAATACAGACCCTTCCCCCGGCCTGCCCTCGGCAGTAATAAAGCCATTGTGGTTTTCAGCCACCTTTCTGGCCAGGGCCAGTCCAACGCCGCTTCCGCTGTACTCGCTGTTGCCATGAAGCCGCTGGAACATAAGGAATATCCTTTCCGCATCTTTCTGCTCAAAGCCAATGCCATTGTCGCTTATCTCGATCAGGTGAAAGGCATGATGCAGCCTATCCTGTGGAAGCTCGAATCTGCTGTCGGCTCCATTTACTTCCCGCGAACGGATGCGGATCTGCGGCCTTACACCGGGCCGCGAGTATTTTAGCGCGTTCTGCAGGAGGTTTTGAAAAAGCTGCTGCAATTGCCGCCTGTATCCGTTGATGACGGGCATGGGGCCGATATCAATAACGGCATCTTTCTCCCTGATGGGAAGCTCAAGATCGATCAGAATCTGGTTAAGCTTTTCGTTGAGGTCAACGGCTTCGGTCTCGCGGCGATGATAGCTTACTTCGGAATAATCGAGCAGGTCGTCGACCAGCAGCCGCATGCGTTCGGCGGCTTTTTCAATGCGGTCGAGTATCCTGTTGTTCTCGGCATCCAGCTTTCCGCCGAGCTGCGACCTCAGCCTGCCTGTAAAATAATGGACCTTGCGAATAGGCTCTTTGAGATCGTGGGAAGCAGCCCTGGTGAATTCTTCGAGGTTTTCGTTGGATTTCCTCAGCTCTTCCATCAGCTGCTGCTGCCTGAGCGCGGCTTCCCTGGCCTGGCTTACATCCGTGAATACGGTAATGATGTGATCCTGGTCGAGCCTTGATATGGTGATCTCCAGCCAGCGGCCGGTAAATTCGAGAAAATACTGCGTGAATTGCGGTTCACCGGTTTCGAGGGTTTTCATGCAAAGCTGGAAATAGGGTGAATCGACAATCCCGGGATCCATCTCCGTGGCGGTCTTGGTGAGATAGAGCTCGCGCGGGATGCCGGTATACCGCACGGCTGCATCATTGGCGAGTATGGTCAGCCCATCGATTACCTTGCCTTGTTCGTTCCTCAGCACCCTGGTTACCGAAATGCCATTCGCCGAATGAACGAGGATACTGTCTAGCAGCGACTTTTGCTGCTGCGTTTCCAGGAAGGCTTTCTTTTGCCTTGTTATATCGAAGAAGGTAACGAGGAGCCCGTCAGCTCCCAGCTTCGAAAGCGATACATCATACCAGGCATCGAGCTGGTCGCCTTCATAATAGATCTCCTCATGAGCGCTCAGACCAGTATCAACTACGCGGCAGTTCATGTCGAAAGTTCCGTTTTCCTTGCTGGCCGGGAAGATAGAGAGATAGTTCCTGCCTACCACATCCTCCTCTTTCAATCCCGTCATTTCGGTAAAGGCACGGTTGATACGCTGCATGCGGAAATCGACAACCTTTCCTTTCCCGTTTCTTATGGCTTCGCAGGCGAAAATGCCGTTGAGTGAGGTGTCAAGAATGCTGTCAGCCAGGTGCTGCTGCTTTTCTTTCTCCTCCTGCTCCTTTATCTCTGCCGTTTTATCTCTTCCGATGGCGAGCACGCCGTCATCGACCTTGCTGCGAAGAACGCTGAAATATTTTTGAAGAACAGGGTTGAAGAATTGCACCTCTATTTGCCGACCGGAATGATAGACCTCGAGTATCTGGTCGAACAGGAAACCCCGCATGTTCTCGTCTGTGCCGGCCATCGAGCTTACCGACTGGCCCAGCAGTTCATCAGGAGATAGATTGGTAAAATGACCGGCCTCTTTGTTGCAGTAAGCCACGGAGAAATCAACGACCCTTCCGCCTGGCTCCCGCACCGGTATATAGTAGACAATGGATTCGGGCTGGTTATCCAGCAGGGCAAGCGCAACCCGTGCATCAAGACTGGTTTTTACCATAAACAGAATCTGATCGTTGAAGTTAGCAAACTAAGGTTTCCTGGCAAGGGGCCGGCTACAGGACTTTCGCCGCCCGGGACGGCTGGGGTTCGGCTTCCTGCGGCCCTTAGACATTGCGCGCCTTTACGATGCGTTTGTTATTAATGCAAACGCGATGCCGCTGTATGTCTCCTCGGGCTGTTGTGCGGAACTCGATACAAATGTCAGGCGACCGGCCTCGTGGTGCAATGAGCATATTTCGGATCTGTAACATACCGTCAATTGAGCACGCTTCCTAATCTGTGAAGCAAGATAAAATGAGCATACCCTCCAACCCGCCGTTTGTTGCAAATGCCCTTTCGATCTGAACTTTGTGATAAAATGTGCATACCCTTCGACCTATCGTTTGTCGTAAAATGAGTATACCTTTCGAACTATAGTTTGTGATAAAGTGAACGAACACCCTGATCTGTAGCTTGTGATAAAAGATGCATTTCCTTCGAACTGTAGTTTGTTGTAAGGTGAACGAACGCTCTCCGACCTGGATGATACGATGAAGTGAACGAACACTCTTCGACCTGTCATCCCGACGAAAGGAGGGACCTGAGGCTCCGCCCTTTCAACCCTGCCCGCAAAGCCCAAGAAAACCCCTTATCATCAAACAATTTATTCCCCAGCTGTGCAGCTACCATAAAGCTTTTGTTGTGTCACTCCCTTGTACGTCCCTATCGCTACTGGGCAAGCTCGCAAAGAAGC
>DASTPZ010000151.1:0-26222 GCA_035761965.1 Flavisolibacter sp.
CTATCAGCCACATTCGCCAAGCGTCCCGACAACATGCCCATTTATGCTATGAAAACAGCCATTGCTGATTGCAACATGAGCAGGGATGATCTCGTAGATGCCATTACTCGTGGTGGTGTGGCACTCCAAGAAGTGTTGTCCTCGCAGCTTGTGGCAGAAGGGCAAATGGTAAGACGTGAACGGAGTTTTGAAGGCGTGGAGGTTAATTATATTTCTCTTGATGACAAGGCAGAAGAGCATAGAGCCATTGCTGATAACATAACCCAGATACTTCGTGACATTATTGCCTTTCAAGGTGCTTTTGTTGATGAACAGATTGAGGAACTTGACAAGATTGCAGTAGCTGAAGGAAAAGAGGTAGAGCTACGGGAGGGAACCTCACAGGCAGGAGTGGATAATCAGCCTTACTTTTCCAAGGTATTCCAGGTAATCAATCAAATGCTGTTTTCCCTAAAAGCAGATGCTGTAGCGGAAAGAACCATTCAGCGGTTAAATGAAGGGAAAAAGCCAGTCATAGCCTTTGCTTCTACAATGGGCTCGTTCATTGAAGGAATGGAAAATGAACACGGAATGCCGGTCAGTGATGGAGACACGATCAATGCCGACTTTACCGAAGTGCTAATGCGTGGGCTTGACGGTGTGCTTCGCTATTCCGAAAAGGATATAGATGGCAATAGCATACACAAAAAGTTCGCTTTGTCAGACTTGCCACAGGAAGCTCAAGCCGAGTATTATCGCATTTACAATAAGATTAAGAAAGCATCTACCGGTATCACCATTTCTCCCATAGATGTTATTATCAATAAACTGAAAGCAGCAGGATATAGCGTGGCAGAAGTAACCGGAAGAAAATATGAAGTACAACTAAATCTAAAGACTGGAAAAGGTCTTGTCCTGTCCCGCAAGCGTGTTAATACCAACGATGCTTTCCGGCAATTCAACAACAACGAAGTGGATGTTCTGATGATTAATCAATCCGGTTCAACGGGTGCATCGGCTCATGCCATTCCAACTACAAAAGTTTCAAAAGACCAAGTTCGTCAACGGGTGATGATTGTGCTGCAGGCAGAATTGGATATCAATACCGAAGTACAAAAGCGAGGAAGGATCAACCGTACCGGTCAAATTTTGAAGCCGATTTATGACTACATGACTTCAGCCATCCCTGCTGAAAAGCGGCTGATGATGATGCTACAAAAGAAATTGAAATCACTTGATGCCAACACTGCTTCAAACCAAAAGCAATCAAATAAAATTTTAGATGTCCCCGATTTTCTAAATAAATACGGTGATAAAATTGTGAAAGACTATCTCGCAGAAAACAAAGAGGTGAATGCCTTGCTCGATGATCCTTTGCACTTAGAAGATAGTAAGTCTGATAGCGGTAGTGCGAACGAAAACACCATCGAAGATGCAGCACACAGGGTATCTGGTCGTGTCGCCGTGCTGTCCACCAAAATGCAGGCTGACTTCTATAATGAGATCTCTGAACGATACAGTGATTATGTAGACTACCTCAAACAAGTTGGTGAATATGACTTGGAAGTAGAAGCCATGAACTTAGAAGCGGAAACAGTCGGCAGCAAAGTAGTAAAGATGGGCAAAGGATCAGATAGTGCCTTTGGTGACGACAGCAATTTAGAAACCGTTCGCGCCAATGTTCTCAAAAAGCCGTTTACCAAAACAGAAGTTGAAAACCTCATACAGGAATCGTTGAAAGGGGTTGAACCAAAAGCGCAGCAAGCGGAGCTGATCCAACAGTTCACACACTTCAATGAAAAGGCGCTAGATGGAGAGCTTAGAGAAGTGGAAGAAAAATACAAAGACCTTATCCTGAATGTTCCAAACGAAAAGGCCATGCTGAAAATTCAAGCAAAGCAGGGTGAAGGTGCTTACCTCATGGCTTGTGCCGAACGACGTAAAGAATTGGAAGCCGCAAGAGAAGGGAAGAAAGAACAAACAAAGCGGGTCTATGAAAACCGCAGACAATACTTAATGAAAATGATTTCGTTCTTCTATGTTGGTCGTGGCTTGAATTACCCCATTGAAACATACCAGGGCGGTAATGAACTTGTACCCGCCATTTTCCTGGGGTTTGTGATTGATGCCAAAAAGAAGAACCCCTATGCACCTTCTACGATAAAACTACGATTTGCTATTGCCAACAGTTCAAAATACCTGGCTGTTCCGGCATCTTATTCTGAAGATGTTATGGCAATCATTGGCGCATCGGTTGACGTCCCTGAGCATTCACTTCCGACTTTACTAAATAGTTGGGAGGAATACACAAAAGGGAACAATGTTGATCGTAGAATAAGACACATCATTACTGGCAATCTACTCCAAGCATTTTCTGACTTTAAAGGAAAGCTCGTGAGCTACACCACAAACCAAGGCGAAACAAAAAAAGGCATCCTCATGCCGGAGAATTGGAACCCTACAGAGCAAGTGCAAGACAAAGTAGTTGTGCCTATCGCAAAAGCATTGCCTCTTATTAAATCGTTACAACCGAATGGACACATCGTAACAAATAATGGACTTTCTTTTTTCCGAACCAGGGAACACTATCGGTTAATTGTTCCCGCCTCTAGAGTAAAGGGAGGCGACATCTATCTTGACAAGGGATTGCTGGAGCTTGTAGAGAATGGAAATTTTGAAAAGACATCAGACAAGATGGTGGCAATGCTGCCTGAAGCAAACATCGACAAAGCAGTCGCAATCCTGCAAAACAATCATTCTCTATCCCTTACAATTCACTCTTATCAACTGAAAGATTTAAAAAATGATGGAATTAAGCTTAGAAATCGAAAGCCTATTCTACTTCCGGACGAAGAAGAACCTGTGAACAATGTACTGCTTCTGGAATTGGAAGCAGAAGCCCTGGCATTGGAACTCGAATTGCTAGCTGCTTAAAACTAAAAGCATGATTACCCCTGAAAACTACCTGAAACAAATAGCTCCTGTCGAGATCAATGCTATGCCGATGCCCCTGCAAAAAGGACATGAGTTCCTAATGAAAGCAACGGCAAATGCAAGCGACTGGAATACTTATCATAACAGCACAGCTATAAGGAAGACCATACAACTCTATTTTGAAAGACTTTCGGAGTTTATTACTGCTAATAACAAGGTTGAGAGGAAACAAACAAAGAAAGAAGCAGAACAAAAACAAAATGGCGAGATCATAAAGGAAGCTATGCGTAGGCAAGGTCTGATTGATGAAAATGGTCAACCGACATCGAAGAAGAAGAAAATTCCGAAGCCGATACCTGAACAGCCAGCCTGGGTAGAACGTATGCCCGAAGAACTTCGTTTCATCAAACGATATGTGGGGCTTGACGGAAAGACAAAAACAAAAGAAGAGATTCTTCGCTTCATTAACTCCCTTCAAAAAGCTATCGTTGAAAAACGCATCCGTAAAACTTCACCTTACGCTGAACAAATCAAATATGTACAGGAAAAACTTATTCTCGTATACAACACCATGAAAGGGAAAATTAAATTGGAGCTAAAGCCTGAAACGGCTGAAGCATTACGCAAACTAACCGGCGGAGAAAAGGTGATGGTTTCTATTGGCTTCATCAAACGCTATATCTCCATGAATGAAAAGCTAGGTATGAAAGAAAAGGGGAAGCAACTCTTAGAGCAAATCAATAAGGCAATAGAGAAAGGTAAGATTACCGACAATGATCCTTACATCCTGGAAATACACGAACTAAAGAAGAACCTTAAAAGCTTTATTACAAATAAGTCGGTGAAGACATTAGAAATTGAGCAAGCAGTGTTGAACGGCTTGGAAGGCATACTTGGTTGTGCTTGCCAAAGTTTAAATGGTTTTGGTAGTAAGCCTGCAATTATGAACAGCATGGACTTTGCCAATATAGAATTTGATACACTTGGCTTTAGAGGCAAATGGCTTGAGCTGATTGGAGATCCATCATCGAACTTTACGGCAATGGTATATGGTAAGCCTAAGATGGGCAAGTCTTACCTATGTGTAGACTTCGCCGGTTACCTGGCTCGTAATCATGGAAAGGTTTTATATGTCGCTAAAGAAGAAGGACTGGACATGACCCTCCAAAAGAAACTGAATGATAAAGCTGTCGCACACCCTAATCTTTTTGTCTCCTCATTTCTGCCAACATCACTTGCTAATTATGATTTTATTTTCCTAGATAGCGTTAACCGACTTGGTTTAGATCCAAACGATTTGAACAAGTTGAAAGCTGCTAATCCTACAAAGTCCTTTGTCTTTATTTTTCAATCGACTAAAGACGGAAACTTCCGTGGAGCGAATTCGTTTCAGCACGATGTCGATGTTGTCATTGAAGTACCTCAGAAAGGTAAAGCGGTGCAGATGGGAAGATTTAACCAGGGGGGTGAAGTGAACATCTTTGATCATTCACTTGCTGCGTAGAACTTCTTTGTCTTACTTTGAACATGCTTATATAAGCAGTTAGTTTTGGTTGCGACCCCTGTTTTTACAGGGGTCTATCTTTTTTATTACTTCTTGTCCCAAATCTGCCCAAACCTTCCCAAAACGGACAGTGCCGGTTACATACATTATAGGTTTGCTTTAAATTTTATCCTATGCCAAAACTCGTTGATTTGCAGGACTGGCTCCAGCAAAACGAAAAAGTTGAAAAACAAGAATCAAAACTGTTTCTAACCGAAAAAGAACTCCGAGCCTTTCCCAAGTACAAAAATGCTTCAGAAAATGAGGTACAAAACGCTATTCTAACCTTTCATAAACTGGCTTTACTCTGCTACCATGCCTTCTGCAAGGAAGAAATAGAACAAGAGTTGCCAAAAGCTGCCTAAAAATGGTTAAAAATTTTGCATAAAACATTGATTATCAATAGTATTGTGGCAATAAACGACCCTATATGTATCAGAAATCAACTTTTACTACTCCTCAACCCATAAATGGGTTTGGAAAGTTTGCCAAAGGCGATGCCCATAAGAATGTTTCCACTGAAAATTGTGTGATTTATACCAGGGTATCTACAAAAGAACAGGCGGAAGGAAATCTTAGTTTGGGTACACAGAAAAAAGCCTGTGAACTACATGCACTGAAGAATGGCTACAATATTCTCTCGTATTTCGGAGGCACGTATGAATCTGCTGCCAGCGATGAAAGAAAGGAATTCAAAAAGTTGATTGAGTACAGTAAAAAACAGAAGCTGTCCTCTCTAAAAATTGTAGTGTATAGCCTTGATCGTTTCAGCCGTACCGGTGACAATGCCATTTGGCTTTCACGTCAGCTTCGTGACTTGGGCATTCAAATAGTCTCGGTTACACAGCCCATTGACACCAACAATCCAGCCGGTGTTCTACAACAGAATATTCTTTTCCTCTTTAGTCAATACGATAATGATTTACGAAGACAGAAGACAATTGCCGGAATGAAGGAGAAGCTCCTCCAAGGAATTTGGCCCTGTCATGCGCCTCTTGGCTATGATCATGTAACTGTTAATGGAGAAAAATCAATTGTCATAAATGAGAAAGGCCGACTACTCCGCAAAGCGTTCCTATGGAAGGCGAATGAGGGTCTATCAATGGTGGAGATAGTAAAGCGTCTGGAAGCACAGGGATTGAAGGTTTTACATAACCGGATAAGCGAAATTCTTCAAAATCCTTTTTACTGTGGCTTGCTTTCTCATTCCCTTCTGGAAGGCGAAATGGTAGAGGGAAGACATGAAAAGCTGGTGTCTAAGGAGCTTTTCTTGAGAGCAAATGCCGAAAAGTCGAAAATCCCGCACGGATACAAGGCTAACCCACTGAATGAAAATCTTCCACTCAAGCTGTTCTTCAAATGCAATAACTGTAAGGAGTATATGCGTGGCTATTTGGTGAAGGCAAAAGGACTTTACTACTACAAATGCAATCACGGAAGCCGTTGTTCCTGCAATACCAGTGCTAAGCAGCTTCACGAATTGTTTGAAACCATTCTTGAAGAAGTTAGTCTTAGTCCGGAAGACGTGGGGCCTTTCAAGGAACAACTACGTAAAATCTATACTACCCTAAACACGGAAAAGGAGGAACACATGCAACAGTATAAGCTAAAGTCAAAAGATTTGGATGATAAAATTGAGCGGCTGGAAGAACGATTTATTAATGAAGAAATCAAAGCAGATTTGTACGAGAAATTTGCATCCAAATACCGCAAGGAACGAGAGGAACTGAATGCGTTTGCGCAGTTAACCCAATATAGTAACTCGAACCTAGAAAAATACATCGAACGTTCTACTCAATACCTCGTAGAACTCCCGTCCCTATGGGCTTCCAGCGATTACATGGGTAAACAAGAGTTGCAAAGAACCATCTTTCCCGACGGAATTTTCTATTCTAAGAAAAAGTGTGAAACTCGAACCACAAAAATCAATGCTGTATTCTCGCTAATCGCCCGTCAGAAAGGCGTTTCAGAGGAAAAAGAAACCGGAATCTCTGAAGTCATTTTCAAAAATTCCGGTTTGGTAGCCTCGACAGGAATCGAACCTGTATCTAAAGTTTAGGAAACTTCTATTCTATCCATTGAACTACGAGGCCGGTGAAAACGGACCGCAATATTAAAGCCTTTTTCCTTATCCTCCACGAGGGTTGTGAAATTTTTACCGCCCGAGGCAGGGCATTATGAGTTGTGAAGCGTTTTTGCGAGATTTACGTTCATGCTCCTTGCCCAACGCCGGCCCTCACCCGCCAGGCTCTTGCTGCTGGCCGCTTATGGCTTTTTCTGCTGGCTCATGTGGCTCATTGTGGCCCAGTACTTCGAGGGTCGCAGCGATACCGCCTTCCTGGGTATCAAGCAGGAATATGTTCGTCTGCCCTTTTACCTGCCGGCCTTCTACATCCATGTCTTTGCGTCGGTGCTGGCCCTGCCTGCCGGGCTCAGCCAGTTCTCTAGCACCTTGCAGCGCCGCTTCCCTGCCATTCACCGGTTCAACGGATGGCTCTACGTGGCGTCCATTCTCCTGCTGGCGGCCCCTTCGGGATTTTATATCGGACTGTTCGCCAACGGCGGACTTTCCTCCCGCATCAGCTTTTGCCTGCTGGCCCTGCTCTGGTTCTGGTTTACGCTGGCGGCCGTTCGCAACGCGATACAAAAAAGATTTTCCGCTCATAAGGCCTTTATGTACCGGAGCTTTGCGCTTACCCTTTCGGCCATTACCCTGCGCATCTGGAAATATGCACTGGTGGCTACACTTCATCCCAGGCCCATGGATGTTTACCAGGTCGTTGCCTGGCTGGGATGGATCCCTAACCTGTTGATCGCAGAATACCTCATTTTTAAAAGAATACGCAAATGAAAAGCCTCTACCTGCTCATTGCCACTGCGCTGCTACAGTCCTGCGGCAATGAAAAAAAACCGGAAACACTGGTCAAAAGTGAGAACGCGCACGACGCCCCACCCGTAAAGTATGGCGTAGAGGGCTCCTATACCGGCGATTTCAAGCCAAAAACCTACAAGCCCGGCACCGCCGATCTTGAAAACAACCGCATCACCATCTTTATCGATTCGATGAACGGAGAGCAGGCCTTTGGCCATTCGGTAGTTGCCGGCAACGAAAGAAGCTTTAGCGGCCGCTTTACCCGGCAGGGTAATAATTTTATTGTCGACGCCAGGGAACCAGGCGATGATCCCTATGACGGAGCATTCAGCTTTACGCTCGATACTGCCACCAAAACCATCACCGGCACCTGGACTGCCAATAAAAAAGACCTGCAGATCACCGAACGTTCCTATGTGCTGCGGCCCCGGGCCTTCCGCTACGATCCCGCGCTCAGCCTGCCCGAGGACATCGTGGGCATGAGCATGCCGGGCACCTATAATGACGACACCGGCGAGGGCGAGATGGTAACCGAAGACGCCATTCGATTTAATGCTTCCACCACCCTGCTCCGCTCTTCGGATGTGGAGAACATGTACAAGGCCGACCTGGAGCTGATCAGGAATGCCATCTACGCGCGTCACGGCTATTCATTTAAAAACAAACGAATGCGGCGCATTTTCGACAATTACGTGGAATGGTACCTGCCCTTTTCAACCAATATCAGCAGCCGGCTTTCAGAGACCGAGCAAAAGAACATCAGCCTGCTGAAACGCTATGAGGCACATGCCGCAAAATACTATGATGCTTTTGGTCGCTAAGGCCATAGCCGGTTGACCCCGACCGCCGGCAGCCAAATAGCCGATTTGACTCCATTTCAGCCTTTCTCTCGCTGGAAGTGCCGGCGGCTGTATATTTGCAGCCCCGAAGCATTTTTTATGAAGTTTTACAACTGGCTGATCAAATACAGATTATATGTCGGACTCGTGATGATTGTGGCCGGACTGGCCCTGAACCTTACTATCAGCGGGTTCTGGCCCGTTTTCCCTCTCTACCTCGTAGGCGTGATCCTCGTTGCCGGGCATTTTTTCTTTGGCCCGCTGCGACTTATCCAGGAACATATGGAAAGTGGCAATATGGAAGAGGCGGAAAAGATCGTCAACTCCATCAAATACCCCAACCTGCTTTATAAGCCCATCCGTTCGGTTTATTATACCCTCAAGGGAAATATGGCCATGATGAAGCAGGATTTTGACGCGGCAGAAAAGAATATGAAAAAAGGGCTTGACCTGGGTATGCCAATGAAGGAGGCCGAAGGCGCCTCGATGCTGCAGATGGGAATGCTGGCTATGCAGAAGAACGACCTGAAGGGGGCTGAAAGCTACATCAGGGCTGCCTTGCGAAAGGGCCTGCCCGACAAGGAGAACCAGGCTGCCGCCTACCTCCAGATGTGCAGCCTCATGCTCAACAAAAGGGAATTCCGTGCGGCCAAGGATTTTTTCAGAAAGGCCAAGGCCCAAAAGCCAACCACGCCCCAGATCGTTGACCAGATCAAACAGATCGAGAAGTATATCTCGAGGATGCCCGGGTAATGCGGAGCCTATGCACTCCGGTTCTCATAGAAATCAGTTTGTGATAATATTATACAGAGCCTTTGCCGGAACAATACCGGCAAAGGCTTTTTCTTATTCTATCTCCAGCTCCATCTTTCCACCCGGCCATTCGCCAAACAACTCGATAATGCGGTGGTAGCGGAAAACAAAGATCTCCTTCAGCTTATCCTTCACCACCATTGCATGCGCAATGCCGCTGAGCGGTCCCAGTGGCAGCCGGTAGTGCACCAGGTCCGTCATCTCCACACCACCTTCAACAGAACGGAAATGATGCTGATGGTGCCAGAGCTGGTAAGGCCCCTTACGCTGCTCATCCACGAACCTCAGGGGCGCTTCGACATGCGTGATCTCGGTCATCCATGATACAGGTATGCCCAGCAAGGGCTTTACCGTGTAGGTCATCACCTGCCCGGCATACATTTCTTCTCCAAACAGCTCATTGGTAACCTTCAGGTTCAGAAAAGAAGGCGTGATCTTCGCCAGGTTGCGGGGATCAGAAAAAAAACGCCAGGTGTCTTCAATGCTTGCGGGTATCAGCTGCCTGCTCTTGAGCCGGTAAATCTTTCCCATGAACTATAGACAATGGAGAAGGCGAAAGGTTGAGCAAAAGCTAAGAAGAGCCTCAAAGCAATCCAGTCTTATCGCCTCGTGAGCGCCTTCAGGCCGGGATTGGCATCCTTATTCAGCAGGCTCTCATTAAGGCCAGGCAGCAAAGAAGAGCTGCCAGGCATAATGCCCAGCAGGCTCTCAATACGGTGAAAAAGGAATTCCATGTTCAGGGGCTTGGGAAGAAGCTCGTTGGCGCCAAACAAGACTGCGCGCCCGGTACTGTAGTCGTAGCCCGACATGATGATCACTTTTATATCCCTGGTATGATCGGTCATTTTGAGTTTCCAGCACAGCTGCCTCCCGTCTTCCCCATTAACATTGATATCGAGCAATACCATATGAGGGGCGAAAGAAGCAATGATCTCTTCGGCTTCGGGCAGGCTGGCCGCGGTTTCTATTTCGTAACCTTCTTTCTGAAGCCGGCGTTCCAACAGCATGAGAAGGTCCAGGTCGTCGTCGATGATCAGGATCCTGTGTTGAATCCTGTTAAGCATAGCACACATTTTCTAGGCGATGAGAGGTTAATCAATTGGTTAACGAACAGCATTTTCAGGCACTTCGTGCATTGACCTTTAGGATACGGAGGATTGGCTTGTTTTCAGGGACTGGATGGATCGGCTTTCAAAGGAAAAAAGAAGAAGTTGACTGATATTGGATTTTGACTTTTCGGATAGGATATGGATTCAAACTACTTACTGGACGGTTTCGGATATTGGATGGATTGATTACGATATCAATCAACTTCTGACACAAAACTAGTCTGCCTGAACCGCCCGTACAAGAGCAGTTTTGACCTATTTCCGGCCTATGGATTTTACTGAAAGAAGGCTGGAATACAGGGAGGTTTACGCGGGTTTGCACGCGTATAACTACGCGAAACAGAGAAGCTGCTCGTTACAGCATTTGAGCCTGCGCAGGATTGACGGGCATCCTGGCGGCCGGCATCGGGTTTTGAGAATAGCGATCATTAGCTCCTGCCCATGCCAGGCACTGATTGGAAAGTATGGACACCTCCATCCTTCAATAAAACCGCCATGTATGTTTTGCGCGTTAAAGAGGCCCTGTATCGCCCCGGGTATCTCTCCGCGCTTATCAATGTTTCTATAACAGATGACAGGAGCCATACACAAATGCCAGTAACAGCTTAGTGCAAAAACACTCAGAGTCGAGCAATAAGAGTATGCCCTAAAAAGATGGTTATTAACTAAGATGACGCATCCGGTCTATATCGGCTGGAAAGTTGCGGCCTGCTCTGCTGGCAGCGGGTTAAAAAATCAGCCAGAGAATCAAACCCCAAAGACAGAGTGAGGCGGGAATAGCCCAGTGCAGTCCCATGAACAGGCCTGTCTGCTGCTCCATTTTTTCAGAACGATGTAAGGAATTGGTATTCATATAACAAGATTTTAGCAGGTAACCAGCTGTGCAGGTATTTCAACAGTTTTGATCCCAATAAGCGTTCCATATATATAACAGCTTGTTCTACACAACACTAATCATGGCTTCAAGCCGGCTATCCTACCTGGTTCTGGCCCCCGGGGCCAGAACAGGCATATTATTGGTAGGTTAAGGATAAGGACCGGTACCGCCGGCCTGCCGTATCCATTGATGTTCCTCCCGAGATCCTGCTGAGAGCCTTAAAAAGCCTATTATGAAAAAGGTATATCTCCTCCTGCGTAACAATCAGGAACTGGGTCCGTTCACAATTGATGAAATATTGCAACAACAGCTGTCGGCCAACGACCTTGTATGGGTTGAAGGACAAAGCACGGCCTGGTGCCATCCGGGCGAGCTGAAAGAATTACAGCAATTTTATAAAAAGCCTTCCCTGCCTGCTGACGGCACACCTGCAGCACGCCCTCCACAGCCCCCAGCCAGGGGTGAGATCGAAGAAAAGGCAGAAGCACTCAGGCAAAAAGCGCTTTCCTTCTCACCCACCTACTATTATCACCGGCAGGAAATGCAGGAAGAGCTTAGGGGACATTATGCCCTTCGCCAGGACGAGATCGAACTGGTCGACCATACAAAGGATACCAAGTACTCCGGCGCCGAGCTGCTGAAGGCAGCCATGGTCACGGTCATTGTAGGACTTGGCTTTTGGGGCGGTCAAACCCTTATCAAAGACAAAAAAGCCCTGGCGGCGGTAAGGCCGGTGCAGATCGTGAGCGGCGACAGCCATGCTGCCCTTCCGCCCGCCACTGCCGTGGTTCATACAGATACGCTGCCGCCCGCATCCCAGCCACAGGCCAATGCCGGCACCCCGCCTGTTGCAATGCCTTCCCAGCAGGCATCCCTTACAGCCAGGCCCATAACGGTGCAACAAACGCCTGCCGTACAGGAAACAACTCAAACCGCGGCCATTCCCATGGTAGCCAGGATCGAAGACAACCTGGCCATCAATCCTCCCCCGCGTACAGAAGAGGCACAAGAGAAAAAGGCGAGGCCAGAGCCGGCAATGGTTGCAGAAGTAAAGGAGGTGAAGGTGGAGGAGAAAGAGAAGGATAAGGGGAAAGAGACAGGGAAGGAGGAGAAGCAGGAAAGCCCTGAGGCTGAATCCGAAAAAAGAAAAACATTGGGTGAAGCCATTAAAGGAATTTTTAAGAAAAAGAAGAAGAAAGACGACTGATCAAGCCTGCACAGTGCCGGCGATCCTTCCCTACTGCCAATTCCAAAATGCGCGGAACAAAGCATGAGCCTGCCTCCCCCCATCCGCTTCCAGGGCCCTTCATCCATATAAATGGATTTTTTTTGGCCGCATCAACGAAACTTATCGTAATTTAATAGAACTAAAACCTCCTACCATGAAGCAAATTTTACTTTCTTCTCTTTTACTCCCTTTTGCCCTTTCGCTTCACGCGCAGAAAAAGCAAAAACCGCTTACAGCCTATGCTATTACTGCGGTTCAGAAAGGCCAGTCGTCCTGGACCGAAGTAAAGCTGGTCGACATCAATACCGGCGATGAAGTACAGAGCATTTATCAGAGTGCCCAGGAGATCGAGATCCTGAACGCCCGCACCGGTAAGCCGGTGGTTAAAAAAGACGCGCCGGCGCAAACTGTTTTGGTTGATGGGAAGGCTACTACTCCCCAGGCTTCTTTCAACACCGTGATCATCACCCGCAAGGACGCAAATGGTAATGTAATTGTTACGGAAAGAAAGGTTACCACTACGCGCAACGCACAATACGATAAGCCCTTTGCCACCAATTCGGCCGCTTGCGCCTACGACAAGAAACATGACCGCCTTTATTATACGCCCATGGGCATAGCCCAGCTCCGCTACATCGACCTTAAGTCAAAAACACCAAAGGTTTTCTATTTCGAAGACGAGCAATTTGGTGTGTTGAAAAACAGGGGCGATGTGGCCAGCCAGATCACACGCATGGTGATCGCCTCCGATGGCAATGGTTATGCGCTTTCAAACGACGGCAACCACCTCATACAGTTCACTACCGGTAAGAAGCCGCAGATCACAGATCTTGGCGCACTCTCGGATGATTCCGGCAACGGTAATTTTTCTGTACACAGCAAAAATGGCTATGGTGGCGATATGATTGCCGATGCCGATAAGAACCTTTACCTCATTACCGCCAACAGGGCTGTGTTCAAGATCAGCCTCGAAAGCAAGGTGGCTACCTATCTCGGCTCCATCAAAGGCCTGCCCCGCGGCTTTACCACCAACGGTGCCGTGGTCGATGAAGGCAGCACCGTGATCGTTACAAGCTCCAGCTCTACACAAGGCTATTTCAAATTCGACCTCAATACACTAGAGGCAGAAAAAGTTTCCAGCAGCGCCAGCGTTTTCAATGCTTCCGACCTTGCCAACGGAACGCTTGCCTTCGATAAAAAGAAGAAAAAGCAGCGTGAAGAAAAGCCCGAGCAGGCAGCTACGCTGGTAGAGGCAAAACAACAGCAGGCTCCTGCCGGCACAGTGGCCAAAACAGCCCAGCCCGAGATCGCAGGCAACAGCATTTCCATTTATCCCAATCCCGTCACTAACGGCGTGGTAAAGCTGGCATTTGCCGGTCAGCCTGAAGGCCGCTACCAGGTGCAGCTTCTGGATGTTTCAGGAAAGCTCATCAGCGCAAGACAGGTGGTGATCAACAATAAGGTGCAGGTTGTTGAATACAGCCTTCCGGCCAAGACCGCCGCTGGCAACTATTTTGTGCGTGTGGTAAATGAAACCACCCAGCAGTCTACGACCAATAAATTGGTAGTACAGTAGCCGTTCGATATAGATTAGACAAAGGGCCTGCTAGCGATAGCGGGCCTTTTGCTTTCAGGTGCAAAGCAAACTTATTTGGCAGGCCTCTTGCAGAGAGGATGGCATGATTTGCTTTTTCCCCATTATCCTGCTTGTACAAGCCAGAACCTCAAGCCCAAACATTCGCTAAATTTACCTTAAAGCACTCTTGCATGAAATCGAAAGACAGCGGTGACTCATTCTGGAAAAAGATCGGACTTCACGACTGGTTCCTTAAAAAAGAAGCAGACCCGGCAGACACGCAGGTGGCGGGACTAACACCCAACGATGTGTTTCACTACATCCTTGAGAAATTTAACAGCTCGGTCAACGAGCTTTCTTTTGCCAACCGCGTGGTCTTCTATCATGAATACATCATCTGCTTCAACCCGGAAGATTACAAGGAATTTATGGACAATAAGAAGGGCATCTTTGGTCTTATTGTACAGGAATCGGTCAAGCAGTTCTATAGCCTGCTCAAGGAATTCAGGGCCAAGGGCAAGACTGTGGAACCTTCCAGCAGCAAATGGGTGTTCCGTTTTGTTTCTCACCCCGACTATGCCAGGGGCGATAAAAGCTTTATCGGCAAGCTGCTGCCAGGCGCACCGCAGCAGAAGCAGGAAAACCTCCGTGTAACTTTTATTCCGCGCCAGACGGGCATTGCGCAAACCTTTGATATCAATCCCGATATTCTGCAGGGCTTCACCTTCTACAGCGAAGGTTATTATGAAGTGCCTTACCAGGAAGACCTTACTTACGATGCAGAAAAGGCAGTAAAGCAAACCGCAACGGGCATAAGGGCAAGGCTCGAAACCATTGTGCCCGAAAAAGAATTTGCCGGCCGCAAGATCGAGTATTTTATGCGCGAGGATGAGATCATTGTGTCGGGTAAAGAAGAGACGAGGGAAGGTTCGAACATTTTTCGCATTCCTTCGGAATGGGTGAATACGCCGCACCTGCTTATACGCTTCAGCAAGAACGACAACAAATTCTATCTCTCTTCGTTTGGCGAAAAGACCCTGCTCAACGAAAAAGAAGTATCGCGAAGCGAAACAGGCCGTCCCGATTGGACCGAGCTGCCCTTTAATTCGCGGATCATGCTCAATGGCATCGTTGGCATAAATATTTTTAAACAATAGCAAACCAATCGCATGACAGCACTCGCCCTTTTCCTGGTCTGCGTCCTTATGCTGCTGGGCCACTTCCTTGAAATAAAGCGAACACATGATTCCAATGGCTGAACATTTTTACGGAAATACCGATACGGGGAGAATGCGCACCAACAATGAGGATGCCTTTATCGCGGAAAGTATTCGCGATGGACGGTACGTTCTCGCCTGCGTGATCGACGGTGTTGGTGGATATGAAGGTGGTGAAGTGGCAGCACAGATCGCGAGGGATACCATTCTTGAAAAGCTGCAGGCGGAAACCAATGATCTTTCCAACCTCATGCGCACCGCCCTCATTCTCGCCAATGAAAAGATATACGAGGAAAGATCAAGGAATGCGGTCACTGCCAGCATGGCCTGCGTTCTCACGCTTGTTGTAGCCGACACTGATAACAATCAGTTCTGGTATGCCCATGTGGGCGACACGCGCCTTTATCTCTTAAGAGACCGTTCGCTGGTGAAGGTAACGAAGGACCATTCCTTCGTAGGCTTCCTGGAGGATAACCAGCGCATCTCAGAGCAGGAGGCCATGCAGCATCCGAAAAGAAATGAGGTGAACAAGGCCCTTGGCTTTGATCCCAATATAGGGCTGACAGCGGATTATATTGAAACCGGCGTCTCTCCCTTTCTCCCTGGCGATCTGCTGATGTTGTGCAGCGATGGCCTGAGCGACCTGCTGGATAATCAACAGATGCTTTCGATCCTCACAACTGCCCGCGGCCTTCAGCAAAAGACCAATGCCCTCATCGATGCAGCCAACGCGGCCGGAGGCAAAGACAATATTACCGTGGTACTGGTAGAGAATAACAAGCAGCCACTGAAGCAAAAGGCGATGAGGCCTGCAGTAGTAAAAAAAAACCCTCGCCAGGACCTAAAAGATAAAACCGCCCAACCGGTAGCTGAAACGCCGGAGCCGAAAAAAACTAAAGGCCCCCTCATCTTTCTTTGCCTGCTCTGCCTGCTGCTCGCCGGTGCCGCTGCTTTTTTCTGGAGCCAGTGGCAATCGGCTAAAGAAAAAAACAGCACTGCCATAAATACGCTCCCGTCGCAGGCTCCGCCGGATGCACGCGAACTGGCCCTGGCTGCCTCCCTCAACAGCGGTCCGGTACTGATCTTGACCGATACGCTGGCCGGCACTACCGTGCTAAGCCGTTCGCTGAACATTGACAGGGACACACTTCAGCTGCTTGGCATGGGCGCCGTGCTGGAGGCTGACTCTCTTTTCAATGAAGCGGCTTTTCTCATTTCGCCGCAAAGCCGTTTTGTATTGCTCCAGGACATCGTACTCAAAAATTTTGACATAGGCATTCTCCATAGATCCGGCGCACTGCACCTTAAGAACGTTCGTTTCCTAAACTGCCGTGTGCCGGTACGCTACGATCCGGCGCTGCGCGACAGTGTGTATGTAAGTGGCCAGCTGGGAGACAGCCTCTGGATAGCCACCGATTCCTTACCCAAACAAGAAATGCCATGAGCCTTATCAGACAAAGAAATATGGAGCGGCTGTTCCTGCTTCTGGCCGCGGGCATTCTTGCCTTTTTGTTCTTCAGGCTTTATGCCGTGCTGAAAAAAGATTTTGACGAAGTACCGCAAAGGCTGGCCGATGGCACGATGGTGAACCTGAACGGCGACAGGCTCGATCAACGCATCAGGCTCCTGCTGCAAAAAGGCTTTTATTTTGAAGACCCCCAGGATATAGAGCTGGCCTACGCTACAGTAGCACAGGGGCTAAGCACCCATGCAGGGGATATGGACAATATCGGTGAGCTTAACAAACGGCAATTCAACCTGCCTACCCAGCTTGCCTACGACAGGGGCGGCACCTCCTATAAAAAACGGGCGCTGCTTTCCCGGACCCTCATTGGCTTTACCGGCGACGATTCTTTGCGCTTTGCTCAGGAGATCAGCAACCCGCCTGCCCTGCCAGCCAGCACAAACGCAGGTTTTGAAGGCCAGGGCATATCAGGCACTATAAGCGATGATGCCGGCAAGGCTGTCGCTGGCGTGCTCGTAAGGCTGAGGATGATCATTCCGCGCGATAGCCTGCCGGATATAGAAATGACCGAGGTTGTAAGAACAGAAAAAGCCTTTACACCCAGTCTGCGCAGAACCTTTATACTCGATTCGGCAGGCAGGCGCGAGCTTTATGCCCTGGCAGCCTATGCCCGCACCGATGCCCAAGGCAGGTATGAGTTCACCGGGCTGCCGGCTGGTCAGGCTTTTGAAGTGCTGCCGCTCAAGCCCGGCTTTCAATTCGGCTCCCCCAAGGGTATTTCGGCCCTTAGAAAAAACGTAAGCCTGAACTTTATCCAGGCTCCACATACCATCAAGCTATTTTCCACGCAGGACTTCAATAACCTCAAGCAGGAAAAAGCGCTTATTGTACGCACGCCCGATGAAGTTACCCGCTGGTACCGCATCATCGCCATCTGCTTTTTTTCGGCCTTCTTGCTGCTGCATTTGCTGTTAAGCATCCGCTTTCCCAGAGCCGACCAGCTCATATTGCCTGCTATCATGCTGCTTACCGGTATCTCTTTTCTTACCTTGCTTAGCCTGCAGGACCCCCTGCGTGACCGTTTCCTGGCTCACAATACACTGTGGTACTTTATAGGCGGGATTGTGGGCATAGCCATCCTGCTGTTTGTAAACCTCAGGCGCTTCACCATAGACTCGCCCTTGTTCCGGCTGTTCCTGTTCCGCCGGCCATCAGCGGCCAATGGCTGGCCCTGGGCGGCGGCGGCGGCGGGCTTGCTCGTGCTTACCATCCTGTTTGGAAGCGGCCCGGAGGGAAGTGGCGTAAAGGTCAATCTCTTCGGCTTTCAGCCAAGCGAAATCGTGAAGTTTCTCCTGCTCGTTTTCCTGGCCGGCTTTTTTACCGCCAACGAAAAATTCATTTCGGAATATGGCCGCTGGCAAAAACGCTGGTCATTCTTTTCTTTCGCCCTGCTGGCCATTCTTGCCGCCATCATTCTTTTTCTTATTCTTGGCGACCTGGGGCCTGCCATGGTCGTTTGCTTCACATTTATCGTGCTGTTCTCTTTTTCAAGAGGCGATTTTCTTTTTGCTGTCGGCATGGCGGTGCTTTATACTCTTTCAATCTGGCTTATCGGCCAGATCTGGATAGCCACTGCCGTTATCGCTGTGGTATTGCTGGCGGCTTCGCTGCTGCTCAAAAAAGGCCTGAGCGAATCGGCCGTAATGGTGCTGGTTGTGATGGCGGGCTTCCTGCTGCTTGACCAGGTTCCCTATATCGAAGAGATTTTTCCCGGGCCGGTTCAGCGACTGGTAGACCGCAAAGCAATATGGCAAGACCCCTGGAACAACGAGGTCTTTGGCGGCGATCATATCGCCAACAGCATCTGGGCCATGACCAGCGGGGGCATCGAAGGACAGGGAATAGGACTGGGTTTTGCAAAGACCATCCCTGAAGCCCATACGGATATGATCCTCCCGTCGATGGGTGAAGAGTTCGGACTCGCAGGCATACTTTCGGTCTTTATCCTTTTCCTTATCTACCTGCACCGGTCCATCATCATCGGCCGGCAGACCGGTACGCCTTTCCTGTTCTACATCTGTGCCGGCATAGGCATCAGCACCTTCATCCAGTTCCTGCTCATAGCGGGCGGCTCTATCGGCGCCCTGCCGCTTTCGGGTGTTTCACTTCCCTTTATGAGCTATGGCGGCTCTTCATTGATCATGAATATGATCGCCGCGGGTGTGCTGCTTTCGGCCTCGCTGGTGCAGGGATCGCCGGTGCAAATGAAATACATCGCGCGTCAGCAGGATCGCAACCTCGTGCCTGCACTGGCAGCGGCCCTGGCAGGGGTCATCCTCCTGGGTGTGAATGTTTCGCAATACCTTTTCAAAAATGAAAAATGGGTGGTACAGCCGGCGCTCGTGGCTGAAAGAAGCGGCGCCCGCATGTTCAGCTATAATCCACGCATAGGCATACTCATGAACCGTCTTGGTGCGGGTAACCTGCTCGACCGCCGCGGAAGGCTGCTGGCAACCGGCGACCCGGGGCTGCTTCTAAGGCACCGCGATACGCTTGTAAAGGCAGGAATCAGCGGCGAAAGCCTGGCGTCGCTGTCACGAAAAAGACAGGACCGTTATTATCCGTTTGCCGAGCAGATGTTCTTCTGGACCGGCGACATGAATACCGGCATCTTCATGGGTGCCACCAACGGCTATTTTGCCGAGTATGAGCACATCGCCGAGCTCAGGGGATTTCCTGCTCCGGCAACCAACTATACCGTTACTGCCAGCAGGTTCCGCGAAGAACGGTTCCTGCCCCAGCGCATGGAGGAGATGACCATCAGCAAGCGCGATTACAGTGCCCTTGCACCCTTATTGCTGGCGGGCATTAACAGCGAAGCTGTGGAGTCGTTCAAAAAAAGGAACAGGGATGTACAGCTTACCATGGATGCAGCCCTCCAAACGGAAATACAACAATCGCTACAAATCATCGACTCGCTTAAGAACAGCCGCATCTCGGTTGTGATCATGGAAGACAATACCGGCGATGTACTGACCTCTGCAAGCTATCCCCTGCCAACTCCCGATGAGCCGGAGAAGCTGCTCCTGACCAATGCCGAGCAAAGCAGGCTTTCCTACTGGGTTACCAATGCAGATCTCGGATTTGCACACGCTACACAGCCCGGCTCAACCGCCAAACTGGTGACCGCGCTGGCTGCCTTCAACAAGCTGGGGCCTGCTGCCGCATCCAGGGCCATCACGGTAAGGCCCGGTGATCTTATCAGGATCAAAAGCGAAGAACCTGATGAAGCAGGTCGCATTACCATAGAAAGAGGTATCGTCCGCTCTAACAACCCCTTCTTCATCAGGCTGGCAAACGAAGAAAGGCTGCAAGAAGAGATGGCCACCATCTACATGCAAACAGGCATGTTCCTCCGTGGTGTGGGTGGCTATTACTACGGCGGCAATCTTTCGAATACGGCTCAGCAGGACAGGTGGCGGCAGCTTTGGCGAAATACCGAATTCAAAAGCGTAAATGCCTATAACCCCAATAATATAAGGCCTACAAGGGCCAGGGGTGTTTCGGGAATGGCATGGGGACAGGGTGAATTAATTTCCTCACCTGCGGCAATAGCTCGTGTGGCAGCCGGCATTGCCAACAATGGCACATTGGTACCCAACCGCTATGTAATGAAGATCAGCGATTCGGCCCTTGGCATAGCGCAAGGCATTGCCCTGGCCCACGACCCGGAATCGGCAGCCCTGATGACCGGCTATATGAAAGCGCAAAGTGAAGGAAAATTTCACCGGCTTGGCATGTATGTGGCAGGTAAGACAGGAACACCCGAACGGATCTTCAGGGGTGAACGGATCAACGATGGCTGGTATGTATTTTTTGCCCCGAAGGCCTCCGGAAATGGTCATATTGTGGTTTGCATCCGCATCGAAGACACCAAGGGATCAAGCATAGCTGTGAGGCTGGCAGGCTCCCACATCATTCCTGTTCTGTTAAAAAGGGGTTATATCAGGGGCTTTGAAAGCCGGCAGCCCCGGCAGCCGGATAGTACGGCAGCCAGGCCCTAATTATGGACTGTTTATTGAAGAGTAGTAACAAAGACCGTCAAATCATATGTTCGATTTTCTCAAAACAAAACAAGAAGAGCAGCCCATGGATGTAAAAACCATCCGTCACCGGCTGCTGCAATTCATCAAAGAGCAGCTGCAGAGATGGGAAGGCGGCGAAGGAAGTCATATAAGGGGCATGCAGCTTTTTCTTTCGCCGGGACCAGCCGACAGGCAGTTCTATGAATCTGTTGTTCATCATAATGAAGAAGGACGGTTTAAGGCGGAAGAAGTTCAGAAGATAGCGGATGATTATGCCATCGAGCTGCCTGCAAACTGGTATCTGGAGATCCTGTTTACCGAAGATCTGCCAGCCGAGGCCCAGAAAGCAAAGGATATGCCTGCTGCTATTCATATCGTAACCAATAAGCAGCCTACTATCAACCGTCCTACCACGGCCTATGTACATGTGCTGAACGGGGAAGCCGAACAAAAGACCTATACCATCACGGCCAAGGGAGGCAGGGTTTGCATTGGCCGCGACAGGGAAGCGCAAACGGCTGAAGGCTTTTTCCGTCTCAACAATATTGCCTTTCCTGCCGATAGTGGTGATCCTGGCAACAAATTCATCAGCCGCCAGCATGCCCATATCGAATGGAATGCGGAAGCGGGCAGCTTTTTCCTCTTTGCCGACGAAGGCGGTATACCACCCCGCAACAAGGTAAAGGTGCAGACCGCAGGCGGCACCCTGATCAAGCTGCAGACGACCGAGATCGGCCATCCCCTGCAGGAAGGCGACCAGGTTGTACTGGGCGAAACGGCTTTGATCCAATTCAGTTATGCAGCGGACAAATAGATCCTTATGGCAAAAGTGTTTACGATAACGGAGGGACTGGAAAACCTGGGCGCGATCAGGAGCGGCGGACAGGGATCTGTTTACAAAGGCAAGCGGATGGGCGAGATCATCAGCGCGGTCAAGCTGCTGCCTACGCCCATACTTTCCGAGGATGCTTCCAATAAGAATTATACCGACTTTCAGAATGAAGTGCAGAAGCTGCGGCGCGTAAATGAGACGCCCAATCCCAATGTTGTGCGGATCATTGGCTCCGGCATTACAGAGACCGGCTGTTTCCCCTTTATTGAAATGGAATTCATCGAAGGCCCCGACCTGGGTGAGCTCTTGAGGCCGCCTCACGAACCGGTATTCACCATCAGGGAAAGCATCCGGGTTGCAGAACACCTCGCCAATGCCATAGCGCACTGCCACCGGCAGGAAGTAAAGCATGGCGATATCAAAAGCAATAATGTCAAGTATAGTATTCACACAGGTAATTATGTGCTGCTCGATTTCGGACTGGCAGTGATGTCGGACGAACAGCGGCGTACAAGCCTGAGGCATGCCGGCGCAATCGAGTTCATGGCCCCGGAACAGAACGAGGGACAAATGCTGTATCAAAGCGATGTGTACAGCTTTGGCATCATCCTGTTTGAGCTGCTTGCCGGACAGGTACCTTTCCCTCTCCAGGATAATGGCGAAACTGCCCGCAATCATGTAAGACTGGCGCATATGGAGAACCCGCTTCCCGACCTTTTGGAGCTCCGCGAAAAAAACATGCCCGTTTCATGGCCGGCCGAAAAAAGAGAAACCGAAAAAGGCATACCGGCCTGGCTTGTTGAAACCATCTATAAATGCCTGGAAAAAGATCCCGCGCAGCGCTTTGAGAACGGCAATGAATTGCATGAGCATATCAATGCCAACATAACCGGGGCAGCCGCGGCCGCGGCTATGGGAACAGCCGCCTGGCTAAAGGACAAGGAAAGAATGGAGCAAAGAATAAAGGACCTGGAACTCCATGTACAAGACAAAGAAAGAGAGCTCTCGAACCTGCAGTCCGTTTCCGGTCACCGTGAAACAAACGCCTATACTGCAGGAGACAGACGAAAAACCGTTTCGCGCTCCTCGTTTCAGCTGCTGATGGTGCTGAGCCTTATTCTCGCCAGCCTTGCGGTTTACGGCCTGTTTTTCCATGGCCAGCGTGGCGAGACCCTCGCACAGCAGGCAGGTCTGGCCAATGACTCAGGCGAAACTTACCAGGACTCCGTCGATAACCTCGCGAGAAGCGAAAGAACGGGCACAGCTAAAAAATCTAAACCTGGGGTATTGTCTAAACGGGACTCGGCGCTGCAACGAATATCTGGTGAAAATGAAGAGCAGATCCAAAGCAGCCAGGCCGACAGCAGCAGCAATAGCGAGCAGCAGCAGCCTGAGGAAGAAAATGAAGCTGCAGGCAGGTATAAGGTGAGGACCAAGGCCTATTTTCACGATGATCCGGATGAAGGTACAAAGCGCGATGCCTTTATTGTGCATTGGAATAATGCTGTCCTTACGCCACTCGATGAAAAAAATGGATTTATCTATGTTGTATTTACTAACCATCTTGGACAAACTTCCAAAGGCTGGCTGTCAAAAAAAGATCTTGTTGCCCTTAAGTAAAGCTGCATCTCTTAAAAATTCAATAAGGTAGCCTGCAAACGCGGCACCTATGGCCGGCATAAACGCCGGAATGCTAAATTTACCGAATGGGAAAGGTGTTCACTATTACGGAAGGCTTGCAAAACCTGGGTGCTCTTAGAACCGGCGGCCAGGGATCGGTATACAAGGCCAGGCGGATAGGTGAGATCATTACCGCCGTCAAGCTGCTGCCCACTCCTATACATAGCGAAAGCCCTACAGACAAGCATTACACGGCCTTTCAAAATGAAGTGCAGAAGCTGAAGAAAGTAAACGAGCAGCCCAATCCCAACGTGGTCAAGATCATCAGCTCGGGCATTACAGAAACAGGGTCGCTCCCTTTTATCGAAATGGAGTTCATTGAAGGTCCCGACCTCGAGGAACTGCTCAAGCCACCGCATGAGCCCGTCTTCACCATCAAGGAAACGATAAGGGTAGCTGAACAACTTGCCAACGCACTTGCCCATTGCCACCGCCTTGATGTAAAGCATGGCGATATCAAAAGCAATAACGTCAAGTTCAATATTCATTCTTCGAATTACGTGCTGCTGGATTTTGGCCTGGCGGTGATGTCGGATGAGCAACGCAGGACCAGCCTGAGGCAGGCCGGGGCAATCGAGTTTATGGCCCCCGAGCAAAGCAATGGACAAATGCTGTTTCAAACCGATGTATACAGCTATGGCGTGATCCTGTTCGAGCTGCTGGCAGGCACAGTACCATTCCCGCTCAGGGACCAGGGTGAGACTGCACGTAACCTGGTTATGCTCGCGCACATGGAAGCCCCGCCCCCCGACCTCTTTGAGCTCCGCCGCAGCCGACTGCCTGCAAACTGGCCCGCAGAGAAAAAAGACCAGGAAATGCAGGTGCCGGACTGGCTGGTAAATATGACTTACCGCTGCCTGGAAAAAAGACCCGAGAACCGCTTTGCCAACGGAATGGCCGTTTATGAAAACATCGTTAGAAAAAGTACCCTGTCCGCCAGTAAGACCGAATGGAGCGCTGAAAAAATGCGCCTTGAAAATGAAAAGCTGCTGAGGGAGAACGATGCGCTCAGGCAACAGCTGGCAAGGTATAAAAGCGGCGAAGGGCCGGCCGTTGACAAATGGGAGCCTGCGCCACGCAAGAGCTCTTCGCAAAGCATACTGCTCGCAACACTCTTTACCGCACTCATCATAGCCGCCATTATATTTTTTGCCCTGCGCGGCAGCCGGGAAAAATCTGCCGCCAGCACCAAGCCCGGCACCGAGACCAACCAGCCTCGCCGAGAAATAGGCCAGTACAAGGTAGCAGCGGCAAGGGCTTATTTTCATAATGAACCGGATGGCTCTACAAGACGAAACGCCTACATGACTCCATCTAACGATGTGGTATCAGCATTGGAGGAAAAGAATGGTTATGTCTATGTAGAGTTTACCAATAGCAGGGGACAGACCTCCAAGGGCTGGCTTCGCCGCCAGGACCTGGTTACCCTGTCCGAGTGGACCGAAAACCGCAATACCCGTCCTGATGCCCGTCCACTCGACCAGGACATCCAGCGGCAGCTCCAGGAAGCCAGGAACCTGGCCGACAATAACCAGATTAAGGAAGCGCTTTATATCTACAGCTATCTTTCGGAACAGGAAGTTCCGGAAGCTATGTACCAGTATGGCAACCTCGCACTCAAGAACCGCCATAGCGAGATCGACTGCGATCAGGCTATCAGCCTCCTGAACAGGGCAGCTGAAAATGGCCATGCACCAGCTAAGCGCACCCTGGGTTTCCTTTACATTTTCGCTGAAAACAGGGATGTGCTCAACGCTGCGGACTACGAAAGCTGTCCCTTTGAAAAGAACGTTATTAAAGGTACCCAGCTATTGATCCAGGCAGTGAGAGACGGCGACAGTACGGCGAAGGACCTTCTGGATGAGATCAACCTCCGCCGTGATCCGCAGGATGCGCCTTCCAACTGATCTTTCTCTTCACATTTGTTGGAATGCTCTTTGCACTTATCCTATCAAATGAAAATATTTTACAGGAAGGTATTGCCTCTGATGGTACTGGCCGCAGGCGTGTTTGGCTTTGTTACCTTGAAGCAGAGAACCGTGGCCGGACCTTCTCTTCCCCATAGCTTTTATTATTATCCGGGCGCCAACGTTTATTTCAATGTGTCCACGGGCCGCTATATCTATCCGGGACCTGATGGAAATTGGGCACAGGCTGAACAGCTGCCTTATCATCCGGTAAGCGGGCTCGACAAAAAAGTAAGTTTTAGCAGCAGTACCGATCCCGTTTGGAAAGAAAATGAAAGACACCAGATGGTTTATGCCGCAAGCCTTTTTGCTTCTGCATCCGACCTGGTTCAAAAGCCGGCACCGGCGCCGCGCGTCAAGGTCGAACCGGTAAAGAATGAGGAAGCTAAAGCCAGCAAGGGAAGCGGTATTAAACGCTTCTTCAAAAAGCTGTTCAAGAAAAAAGACCAGGAGAACCCGGAAGATACCAGCGCGGGCAGTCCACCAGATGCATCGGCAGGTGCACAGTCCTATTGAAAAAAGCGCACCTTGCTGATCTTGCCATCCTTCATCTCATAAATGGCTACAGCATAGACCGGCTTGTCGCCAAAACCCCAGACCTCTTCGTGATCGATCACTTTATTGCCTTGCACAACACGGTTAACAAGCCGGCAATACAGTTTGGGTGTTTTCTCCAGGAATTCGTAAGCCTTTCGCATGTTTACTTTTCCTTTCATTAGCAGCTCACCGGGGAAATCATAGATCTCCACATCCTCGGCATAGGGAGCAAGGAAAGCTTCCAGGTTATGTGCATTGTAGGCAAGAAGCTGTTCATCGGCCAGCAGCTCAGGTGAGGAAGACCTTACAGAGTCGGGATGCCAGACCTCTCCCCTATTGATAACCAGGCTCAGGCTTTCAAGATTAGCAATATCCTCCACAGGATTTTTATCAAGGAGGATCATATCGGCTCTTTTTCCTTTTTTGATCGAGCCAAAGAGCGATTCTTTTGCCATGGCCCTGGCTCCGTTGATGGTAGAGGCTTGGAGCAGTTCCCAATTGTCGAGCCCTGCGGACTGCATGGCCCTGAGCTCATCAAAATAAGAGGATACATGTTGTGTGCCGATATTGCCTGCATCGGTGCCAGTGGCTATGGTCACACCGCCGGCCGCCAGCTTTTTAAGGTTTGCCATCTTTAATGAATCTGATGCCCGTAAGCGGGACATACTT
>DASTPZ010000152.1:0-7258 GCA_035761965.1 Flavisolibacter sp.
ACAAAATAAGGCTTCCATTTTACTCTGCGGCGGAATGGGGCTATTTTCGCAAAAAACAGTTATCTACTCCGCAAACCAGATATGGGCCCTGTTCAAAAAAGACCTCTTGCTTGAAATAAGGCAGCAATATGCCTTCTACGGCGTGCTGCTCTATGTGGGCGCTACCATCTTTGTGCTTTACATGGCCATTGAAAACCCCGATACGGTTACCTGGAATGGGCTTTTCTGGATCATACAGCTTTTTATCAGCATCAACGCGGTGGCCAAAAGCTTCCTGCAGGAGAGCAGCCGCCGCATGCTTTATTACCATACCATTAGCAGCCCGCAGAATTTTATCCTTTCCAAGCTGCTTTTCAACTCTTTGCTCATGCTCGTAATGAGCATTCTCAGCTTTGGGCTCTTTTCCCTGTTCATGGGTTATCCTGTCATCCGCTCGGCCGTTTTTTGCGGTCTTGTTGTATTGGGAGGCTGGAGCCTAAGCCTCGTATTTACCTTCCTTGCCGCAATTGCGGCCAAGGCCCAGCAAAACGCAGCTATCATGGCCATACTGGGCTTCCCGATCATCATCCCCCAACTGCTGATGCTGATACAGGTTTCGGGGACGGTGTTCGATGTTTCTTCTTCCATCCCATTTACCAACCTGGCCCTGCTGGGAATCTCGAACATCCTGGTGATCCTGTTATCGATCATCCTCTTTCCATTCCTATGGAAGGATTGACCCTGCGTTTCCCTCCTCAACAATTAAAGATGATGCAGATACTCACCTCCAGTTTGACAACCGGGGTTTATAAAAGGCAGGGGATAACCGAACAGGCTCATAAGTGAAACCGCTGGCCGGCAAACTTTTTTTTCGTTTCCCAAAAATAGCCACCTTATTTTTGCGCCGTATTAAACACAGGCCTTGTACAGGCAAGTCATGAAAAAATGGTGGTGGAAAATACTGAGCATCGTTCTCCTCGTTTACACGTTTACCGCGGGCATGGGCCTGTTGTGGAAAAATGATGTGCCACGCCTCCCACAGTTGCAGGAAACCATCCGTAATCTTTATTTCCATGTATGCATGTGGTTTGCCATGATGATACTTTTTACCTGCTCTGTTGTACAGGCGGTAAAATATCTCAATACCAATAAGCTGAAGTATGATATCCTGTCCCGGCAGTATGCCGCCGTGGGCATCGTATTCGGCCTGCTTGGCTATTTAACAGGCATCATCTGGATGTCCTACACCTGGGCCGATCCGAATATGCCGGCTTCCGCTTCTTTTAGCCAGATCGCCAGGGAACCCAAGCTTATCGGCGCGGCCATCGCCCTGCTGATCTACCTCGCCTACCTGGTGCTGCGCGATTCGATCCAGGACCTCGATAAGAAAGCCCGCATCAGCGCGGTCTACAATATTTTCGCCTTTGCTTTTTTGTTCCCTTCCATTTGGATCGTACCCCGGCTGATGGAAAGCCTGCACCCGGGTGGCGAAGGCGGCGCGGGAGGAAACCCTGCCCTTAATTTCAGGGACCTGGCTCCGCGGATGAGGATCGTATTCTATCCGGCCATTATCGGATGGACCTTGCTGGGTGTTTGGATCGTGAGCCTGAAAGTAAGGCTGGCAACCCTGAAGGAAAAAATGCTATTTCAAGAATGATGAGAAAATCTATTGCCTCGCTTTTCCTGCTGCTCCTGCAACTGAACCTCAAGGCCCAGGAAGGCGGCGTTACCATGGCCGACGAAATGCGCAACAATGGTAAGATCTATGTTGTGGTGGCAGTAATCCTGGCGATCTTCATCGGTATCATTCTTTATATCGTTCGCCTCGACCGTAAAATAACAAGGCTCGAAAAAGACCAAAAGTCCAATACATTAATCACCAAATCATAATTCTCATGTCAACGATTGCAGATTATAGTTTCTTTGGCGCCGTAGAAAAAAGTTTCGACAGGGCTGCCAAGTTCACGAACTGGGATCCGGGCATCCTTGAGCAGATCAAGGCTGCCAATGCCGTTTACCGTATGAAATTCCCAGTCCGCATGGATGATGGCCGGATAGAAGTTATTGAAGCCTACCGGGTACAGCACTCGCACCATAAAACACCCTGCAAAGGCGGTATTCGCTTTGCAGCAGAAGTAAACCAGGATGAGGTAATGGCCCTGGCTGCCCTCATGACCTATAAGTGCGCCATCGTGAACGTTCCGTTTGGCGGCGGCAAAGGCGGCATCAAGATCAACCCGCGCAAATATTCGGTTTATGAGCTCGAAAAGATCACGCGCCGTTATACGGCGGAGCTGGTGAAAAAGAATTTCATCGGCCCCGGTACCGATGTTCCCGCTCCCGATTATGGAACAGGTGAAAGAGAAATGGCCTGGATCGTGGATACTTACCAGAGCCTCCGTCCAGGCGAGATCGATGCCGCAGGCTGCGTTACCGGCAAACCCGTTACCCAGGGTGGCGTGAGAGGCCGCCGCGAAGCTACCGGGCTCGGTATTTTTTATGGCATACGCGAAGTCTGCAGCATGCCCGATGTAATGGAGAAGCTCGGACTTACCACCGGCATCGAAGGCAAAAGAGTGATTGTGCAGGGACTTGGAAACGTGGGTTACCATGCCGCCAAATTCTTTCAGAATGCGGGTGCAAAGATCATTGCCCTGGCAGAATATGAAGGCGCTATCTACAGCGATAATGGCCTGGATGTGGATGCCGTATTCGAGCATCGCAAAACGACCGGCTCGATGATGAACTTCCCTGGTTCAAGCAGCTTTGCCAAGAATACCGACGCGCTCGAATACGATTGCGATATCCTGATCCCGGCTGCCCTTGAGAACGTGATCAATGGAGATAATGCAACCCGCATCAAGGCTAAGATCATCGGCGAAGGCGCCAATGGTCCCCTCACACCCGAAGCAGACGAAGTGTTCGTATCAAAAGGTACCCTGGTCGTACCCGATATGTACCTCAATGCAGGCGGCGTGACCGTTTCTTATTTCGAATGGCTTAAGAACCTGAGCCACGTTCGTTACGGAAGGATGGAAAAGCGTTTTACAGAAAACATGAACCAGCACATACTCGGGCAGATCGAAGGGCTTACAGGCAAAAAAGTGAACGACCGCGAAAGGCAGTTCATTATGCACGGCGCCGATGAGGTTGACCTTGTCCATAGCGGGCTCGAAGAAACCATGATCACCGCTACAAGAGAGATCATGGACGAGTGGAGACGCAATCCGCAGATCCCCGATATGCGTACCGCTGCTTATGTTGTGGCCATCAATAAGGTGGGTACCAGCTATGCAGAACTGGGCATCTTCCCATAATAACCACATGAAAGATCAATAACTGAGCCCCGCAGCTGCGGGGCTTTTTTTGGGCCGCTGCTAAAAAACAATTACCCTCAGCTCATCAACCACCAGCTTTTTGCTCCCCCCGGCATTCCAGAAAACCGTCGATGCCCGGTCGGCGCCGTCAGGCACATGGGCGTCCAAAGCAATACTCCTCGCCGAGCCATCCTGCAGCAGCCGGTGCACCCTCAGCAGGGCGGTTTCCAGCAATTCATCTTTCCTGTAAAAACGAACCATGAAACAAGCCATCTTCCAGGTATCCCATTCTTTTTGTGGCGCCAGGAAGAGCGCCGTTGCGCGCAGCCTGCCTTTGCCCTTGGGCAGGGTAAAAAAGTACTCCGGCGAGAACTGACGCAGGCTGTCGAGCACCAGGCTTTTTTCCTCGTTCCCGGAAGCATCATCAAAATTATTGGCATATACAAGTTGATTCTCTCCGGGAACCGATGAAAATCGCACAGGGTGATCGAGCAGGGACAATACCTCATCGTTCACTTTCCATCTTCCAAAGATGGCGCGTAAATAGGGGCCTGTCATTTCTCCCGCTTTAAACAGTCCTCCCCTGTGCGCCTGGTGCGTAAGCCAGAGGTTATACCAGGCACAAAAAACCAGGAAAAGAAAGACAGGCAGCTTTTTCCAGATTTGGGCTCGAAGGACCTGGCCAAACAAAGCCGCCAGTGGAAAGCAAAGCAAGGGATAAGACTGCACCATGGCCCTCTGACCCAGGCTACCGCCATACCACCAGGTTTGCCAGGAAAAGCAGATATAGGCAAAGAGCAGGAAAAAAATAAAGACCGGCCAGTATACCGGCCTGAAATACCTGAACAGCGGAACAAAGCCCAAAAGGGCCAGCACCATAACAGGTGAGTAAACCAGCCATCCGCTGCGATAACTGAACATACCCTTTTGGAAATGCGGCCGAAGCCAATCGAAGCCCTCGTTGCCATAGCTATATACCAGCCACTCTCCCGCCACAGCTTTCCAATAAACGGGCTGGATCAATGCAAACAGGAGCAGGCCGGTCACAAAAAGGAAAAGGTTTTTCTTTTGAGAGGAAAAAAAAGCAAACCGGTTCTTCAATGCCGCCATGCCATTCACTCCCCAGGATAGCGGGATGATGATGGCAATTACTTCCGAGGGACGGACCAGCATGGCCAGCCCGGCGAGCGCACCTGCAGCAAAAGCAAAAATCGGCTGCCTGTCGCGGTAGAGCCGGACAGTAAAGTACAGCAGCAGGGCATAAACCGTAAATAAAGTATTATGCGTCATGGCGCCGTCGATGGCTGCATAATTGAGATAGTTGGAGGCAAACACCAGGGCCGGCAATGTAAGGGCCACCGCGCGGTCAGGGAAATAAAACAGCAGCACTTTTCTTATTATCACCAGGCCAAGAAGAGCATAGAACAAAGCGCCTATCCCTATTGCGAGCTGGTAGGGATAAGAAAAGCCATCGGCAGGAAACCCGGAAAAGATCTTTACAAAGGCATGAGCAGCGAAAAAAAACGGCGATAGCAGCAGGGCCTGGCCCGAGCTGTACTTCATCACGTAATTACCGGAACGATGTGCGAAAGCCTGCTGAAAATCGGGTGTGGGCCTGTATTCCTGCAATATTTTATCCTTGAAACGGAGCTGCTTTATATCTCTATAAATAAAGATCGAAGGCAGGTAGAAGTAATAACCCGAAACATCCCAGCTGATGGTTGCTTCGGTTCCCTGCTGCCGCCATTTGGGATAGTAAAGAACGCCGGTCAGCAAAACCAGCAAGACGCAAAAAAATAAGGACAGCTTGGAATACATAAGGCAACAAAAAAACCGGCAGGGCCTGTTGCTCACAAACCCTGCCGGCAGATACTACCTGGCAGATGCCGCATCGATGACCCTGCCAAAAAAGATTGCATTCATCATAAGCCTGCTACCGCCAAGCCAGAAAGCCCTCAGGTTGGGATTGTCTGCGATAGAGATCACCTTACCTGAACCTACGGTATTTACGATCACTGCGGCGGAGTTCTTCATGGCATCATAATTTTCCTTGCTCAGCCAACCGCTTTGCAGCGGATCCGCCTTGTAAAAGAACGGCGTTGCATAAGGATTTTTGCTTTTCTCCATGTACACCCTGTTGGCTTTGAAGAGGCTTACGAACGGTTGCTGATAGCCATATGCAAGAGGATGTGAGAGATCGATATCAGCGCGGAAGATGGCGCCGCTCATCTGCTGCGCACCTTCTACCTGGTCGCGCTCTACATAGCTCATGAATTTGGTGCTGTCGGCTGCGTTCTTCAGCTTCTTGAAGCTTACGCTGCTGATCCCGTTTTGAGCGGCCCAGGTAATTGCTTCTTCCATTACAATCAAAACACCTCCTGCCTGCACCCAGGTTTTGAGCTTGTCCTTGTTAAGGTCAGGATAGGTGCCGCTCACCATGATGATGGTATTGTAACGCCCAAGGTCAGCCCTGTTGAAAACGCCTGTTTCCAGATGCGTCAATGGCATATTGAAGCGCTGGTCGAGCAGGTGCCATATCTCGCCGGCATCAAGGGCATTTACTCCCTGGCCCACTATCATAGCCACGGAAGGCTTCGACAAGGATGCAAACCGGCTGCTTCCAAGATCGCTTCCGGAAGCAACATTACCCGATCGTACCGACTGTACCGTCACTCCATATTTTTGCGCCAGGCTATGAAGCCTGGTATGGAGCTGGTCAGCGGACAGGCTTTGCAAACCCACCGGCACCATGATGGTGCCATAACCGAATTTCTTCGGGCCATCGCCCCCGCCGAGCTCAAAAGGATTGGTAGCCACCTTGGCCAGTATACCGGCCTGCAGCAGCTCGTGCAGAACCGCCGGGGCAAAATAGCTGTTCCATTCCAGCAGGTAAGCATATTGGCTCTGGCCGCCTGTCACGCCACCTTTTTGCGCAGCATCATCAGCCAGACCGTCGCCAAGCAGGGAAGGATTATACTGGGCATTATTCAAAGCGGCATAAGGCAGGCCAAAAGCAAGCGGCATGGTCCAGGCCGTGATATCGTAGAACAGGCTATCCCTATACTCCAGTGTTTTATCAAAAATAGCCCTGATAAGCCTGAATTGCGGCTGTGCCGCCGGAACAATGTAGGCGCTGCCCTTCCGGAACTCCTGGCCATCCGCTTTAATATTGCTATTAAGCGGGTAGACACTGATCTGGTGGCGCTTGAGCATCTCGATAAAGATCGAAGTCCTTCCTTGATCATTGCCATCACCCAGCACATAGGCCTTTACAGCGGCACCTGCTGCCTCGGAAATTGCCGACCTGTAAAACTCGCGCTGCCATTCAAGAAAATCACGGCGCATGGCCTTGGCAGCTTCGAGGGTTGACAGGGTGGTAACGAATTGGTTCCTGATGGTAAAAGGAAAGCGAAGGATGCCGTTGGCAGTTTGCTGGGCATGTCCGCGCGACGAAGCCTGTTCGAACAGAACACCGACAGAGCCGTTGATATCAGGATAGGTTGAGCCTTTGCCATAATAAAAATCATCATAGTTCTCCTTTGTAAAGTAGAGGGAGCCGATACGGTCGAGGAAGGCCGCATGGAATTTTCCCATCCGTGCCGTCAGCTCCTGGTTTTTTTGAGGTGTGAGGGGATTGACCCTGGAAGGCACCCCGGGCTGAAAGAAAAAGCTGGAGTTGCTGCCCTGCTCATGGTGGTCGGTGAGGATGTTGGGCTTCCATAGATGGAACCATTTAAGCCTGTTCCGGCTTTCGATATGCTGCGCAGGCAGCCAGTCGCGATTGAGGTCGAACCAATAGTGGTTGAACCTTCCCCCTGGCCATACCTCGTTGAATTCTCTCGAGTTGGGATCGGTGACCAGGTTTTTGCTCTTGTGCTGGTTGGCCCAGGTTGAAAAACGCTGCAGCCCATCGGGATTGAAGGAAGGATCTAGAAGGATCACTGTATTATCGAGCAGCTCAT
>DASTPZ010000153.1:0-5103 GCA_035761965.1 Flavisolibacter sp.
ACTTATGATTGGGCACAAGGTCCTGTCCCAGTAATTTCTTCCGCAGGAAATAAAATATCATCCATGCCAGGGCCGCGGCAAGGTAGTCGGCAAGGGCATACCAGGACGGATGAATATATTTTTTAAGCGGCACGCTATGAGGCGATAAGATTGTGGTTGATTTTCTGCAATATCTGGTGGGCTACTTCCATGGCCCTGTATCCGTCAATTTCGTTAACAATGGGCTGGGTATTGTTCAGGATGGCGGATGCAAATTCTTCCAGCTCTTTTTTGATCGCATTTACTTCAGGTACGGCCGGACTAGCTATGGCAATCGTTTTTGTGCCGTTGGGTGTTTCGATATCGAAAGCAAAAACGTTTTCATCGCCATCTTCCTTGAGCTTGATGACCTCTGTCTTCTTTTCAAGGAAATCGATCCCGATATAAGCATCCTTTTGGAAAAGACGCATCTTGCGCATCTTCTTCATCGATATGCGGCTCGAGGTGAGGTTGACTACGCAGCCGTTGTTGAATTCGATCCTCACGTTGGCAATATCCGGTGTATCGGTCATCACGGCCACACCGCTGGCGGATATATTTTTTACATCGCTTTTCACCAGGCTGAGGATCACATCGATGTCGTGGATCATCAGGTCAAGGATCACGCTTACTTCGGTTCCTCTTGGGTTGAATTGGGCCAGCCTGTGCACCTCTATGAACATTGGGTTGAGATCCAGGTCTTTTGCAGCAAGAAAGGCTGGGTTGAACCTTTCCACATGACCCACCTGGAACTTGATCTTGGATTCCTTGGCCAGCTTTACCAGTTCTCTGGCTTCGTCCATTGTATGAGCCATGGGTTTTTCCACGAATACATGCTTGCCTTTCTTGATGGCCATCTCGCAAACGGGGAAATGATATTGTGTGGGGGTAACCACGTCTATGGCATCGCTGGCAGCAATAAGCGCTTCTTCCCGGGTAAAGCGTTTGAGGCCGTATTTGGCTTCAACCTCGGCGGCAATGTCGTCGTTGGGGTCAAAGAATCCAACCAGCTCAACGCCTGCGATCTCTTTCCAGTTATTCAGGTGAAACTTTCCGAGGTGCCCGGTTCCGAATACTCCGATTTTCAGCATGCGCAAAGATAAGGGTGAGTTTCAAGCAGAGACGCGGTGGGCCAACAATTCCTCCGGCGAGGAAATAAGCCACCCTGGGGAAATATCATCGCTTTCGGGTAGGCGGGCAGCTGCCGAATAATTGTACTTTAGCCTTCTGAGGCCGGGCGGAGGGCCGATTGCCGGTATTCCTCCACAAACCCGCCCATTTGTTCGATATGGAAGCTCTTGCCGCCGCGCCGCCCCTAAAAAGATTTTCTAAAGGACCCACAACGCACCGCATAGATGGCATCGACCTGCTGAGGGGTCTTGTTATGATCGTAATGGCCCTGGATCATACCAGGGATTTTTTTCACAAGACCGCCTTTACGGATGACCCGCTTAACCTGCAGACCACCACTCCGCTGCTTTTCCTTACAAGATGGATCACGCACTTCTGTGCACCCGTATTCGTTTTTCTTTCCGGCACCTCGGCCTTTCTTCAGAGCCTGCGCAAAAGCCGCTCGGAGTTGAGCGGTTTCCTCCTCAAAAGGGGGCTTTGGCTCATCTTCATAGAGCTGGCGGTGGTTTCCCTGGGCATCAGCTTCGATCTCAATTATTCTATATTTTTCCTGCAGGTGATCTGGGCGATCGGCATCAGCATGGTATTATTGGGATTGGCGATCTGGCTTCCCTTTCCACTCATCCTGGCCATTGGGTTGCTGATCGTGCTTGGGCATAATACACTGGATTATTATGAAGCGGGCAGGAAAGGAAATCTCCCGCTCTGGTATTCCTTTCTTCACTCACCAGCCTTTGTACCCGCGGGCGACCGCGTTCTTGGGATTTTATATCCTTTTCTTCCGTGGACGGGTATCATGATGCTGGGCTATTGCTTTGGAAAGATATACAAGGCCGAAATGACAGCAGGAAGGCGCAATAAGCTGATACTGGGAATGGGCCTCGGGCTGATCGGCCTTTTCATTTTACTGCGCTGGTCCAACCTCTACGGCGACCCTAAGCCCTGGTCGGTACAGGCAACTGCACTTCATACCGTTTTTTCATTTATCGATACAGAAAAATATCCGCCCTCACTTTTATACGCCTGCATGACCCTGGGGCCGGCTCTCGTTTTTCTTTCCCTTGCAGGGAATGCAAAGACCCGGGTTTCACGCGTGATCACTGTCTATGGCCGTGTGCCATTTATCTACTATATCCTCCATTTCTATATCCTTCACGCGCTTGCCATGCTGCTTTATTTTTCTAATGGGCATAGCTGGGCAGAAGGTGTTGCCGGGCCTCCCCAGTATCCAAAATTTTTGCAGCCGGGTGAAGGCTATGACCTGCCGGGAGTCTACCTCGTCTGGGCAAGTGTGGTCATTGCGCTCTACCCCGTTTGTTATTGGTTCAGCCAGTACAAGCGAAAGCACCGGAAGTGGTGGTTGAGCTATCTATAATTGCCTCAGCCCGGATTGATCAAAAACACTTGTCAGAGCGAAACAGCCTGCTTCGAAACTTCTTTCGGAACTGGCTGTTCTTCCTGCTTAATTTCGCCACCGGAAACAGAACCCATGCGCACCGAAGCATTCAAGACCATCAAATTGGCTTTGCCAATCATCATTGGCGAAATGGCCCAAATGGCCCTGCATATTATCGACACTGCCATGGTGGGCGCCATCGATTACCGGCAGCTTGCAGCTGCAGCCCTTGTGGTCAATGCCATGAACATTCCTTTTGTACTGGGCATCGGCATGACTATTTCTGTGTCGCAAATGGTTTCCATGGCCAAGGGAAAGCAGGATGATGCAGCGGTTTCGCATTACCTTTTCAATGGCTTTTTCTTATGTGCGCTTACAGCCCTCGTGATATCCCTGCTGCTGGTTGGCGGCAGGTCCCTGCTGCTTGATCTTGGCCAGGACCCCGATGTGGCCCTTATTGCCCTGCCGTTCATGAAGCTGATGGGTTTCTCTATTATCCCTATGCTGCTGTTCATGACCCTAAAGCAATTTACAGATGGACTTGAGTTTACACGGACGGCCATGCTGCTCTCACTGATAGCCCTGCCGATCAATATCCTGCTTAACTGGCTGCTTATTTATGGCAACCTTGGCTTCCCAAGGCTGGAACTGGAGGGTGCAGGCTGGGCCACGCTCATTACACGAACGTTTACCTTCCTGCTGCTTGCGGCCGTGGTGCTGCGGCATAAGACCTTTCAACCTTATATATCCTTGCGAAGGCAGCAATGGCAATTTAAAAAAAGAACCCTGAAGGACCTGTTGCATATCGGTGTGCCAAGCGGTTTGCAGTTGGGAATGGAGGCAGGCGCCTTCGCCGTATCCGGCATCATCATCGGCACCCTGGGGGCGGTGCCCCAGGCGGCTCACCAAATTGCCTTGAGCTGCGCTTCTTTCACCTTTATGGCTTCAATGGGACTTGCGCAGGCAGGCTCGATCAGGGTTAGCAATGCATTTGGCAGAAAAGACTGGATCCATATCTCCGCGATCGGGAAAAGCACGCTTGTAACAGCCTTGCTTTATGGAATAGGTTGTGCCACCGGCTTTATCCTCCTCAGGCAGGTGCTGCCTGGTTTCTTCAATAAAAATCCCGAGGTAGTTGCACTTGCCGGAGGACTGCTCCTGCTGGCAGCTATTTTCCAGATATCCGACAGCACACAGGCTATCGGCGCCGGCCTGCTGCGCGGCATCAAGGATGTGAAGACCCCAACCATGCTGATCGCGGCAGCCTACTGGGTGCTTGGGCTGCCAATTGGCTGCCTGCTGGGATTTTATTTTGGACTGGGAACTTCGGGTATCTGGATCGGCCTTATACTGGGTCTTTCTTTTGCATCGCTGTTCCTCGCCATCAGGTTCAGAAAAAAGGTGGCGGAAGAAGGAAGAGCCTGAGAACAAACCGTACCCTGGCTATTACATTCTTTCTCCCAAGTTGTAGATAAATGAAGAAAACCTTTCCGGGTGTTTCCACCGTTTACCCAGCCGAACTATGATCAGCTGTTTAAGAGGATGCACAAAAATAATCTGGCTGAGAAAGCCATTGGCATGATAGGCGCTGGTACGGTAGTTGACCTGGAAGCCATTGTCTGTTTTTCGAAGAGCGCCCGAGTAAGAGGTCCGGCGCTTGAATTTTTCCGCATCAAGCGAGTCTTCAAAATACTGGTAGGCCATTCGGCTCCACCATTGGTATTTATAGCCGCCATAGTATTGCATAGTATCGATATTGCTGATCATATCAACCCAGTCTTCTTGAAGCAGCTGCTGTCCCTTCCATCTGCCATTGGCGAGGTATAGCCTTCCGAGCTTCGCAAAATCGCGGGCTGTAGCGTTGATGCCTGCCGAGATCAGAACCTGCTTCCGCCTGCGGCTGTCTACATTCCATGTAGCACCATTTTCCATACCTAATGGCTGCCATAATTTTTTGTACAGGTAGTCTTCCAGCTTCTCTCCCGATGCTCTTTCGATCACCAGACCCAATAGCTGTGTATTGATGCTTTGGTACCTGAACTGTCCCGGGGGTTTTGCAATAGAAGCACGCAGGAGATGTTTCTCGAGGTTGCGTCGCAAGCCAAGCCTGATGGCATCATCCTTAAGGGTGTAGGATCCCTCGTTGAAATTAAGTCCGCTTCTCATGTCGAGCAGGTGCTGTATGGTGATCCTGGCAAAATTGCTGTCGCGTTCGAGCAGCTCGGGCAGGTAGGCCGTTACCGGGTCGGAAACAGAGCCGATCCTGCCTTCATCGACTGCCATGCCTGTAAGCGTACCGATGAAGGATTTTGCCATGGAGTTGGAAGGCAAAAGGGAAGAATCGTCAAAGCCTTGAAAATAGCGTTCATAGAGAATGCTGTCGTTTCGTATGACAAGGAAGGCCGCCGTTTGTGTAGAAGGAAGTACGGAATCAAGAAAATGACTGATTCTTTCGTCCAGTCTTCCTGCGCTGAAAGGGTAGGCTTTTTCCGGCTTTGCAATCTTTACAGAAGGCAGCTTTTCGTGATCCTTCAGGTTCATCTTCCTCAGCCTATACG
>DASTPZ010000154.1:0-3525 GCA_035761965.1 Flavisolibacter sp.
ATGGGATGGGTGGCGAGCAGCTCCCTCAGCGCATCTGCGCGTTGCCTGCCTGCGGCTGAAAGCGGAACATCACTCGACATAGTGGCCGTTTCTTTTTCCGCATGCCGTACGATGAAATAGCTGGTCGATTTACAGGAAAACAGGGTAATAACGGCGGCAAGCAGGGTAAATTTCAGCATAATTTTTTTTATTAACAGATTAAAGATAAACAGGTATATGATTTGAATTGTCTATTTAGTAAATTAGGTGACGTAAAATCTCTGACTATGAAACATTTGTCTGAAACCTGGTTTGCAGAGGGCTATATTGATTTTGAATTAAAAAAGTATACCCTGCTTGCCTACCTCCAGGAAATCAATTCCCATTTTGGCGAGAACAGATTATACCCGCAATTAGCAGACCTTATTTTCCATTACAACAATATTGTTGCCTTCAGGGAGAATAAAAAATACCTCCAGGAGCATTTTCCCAAAAAACTTACGGGCCTCCAGATCGAAAAGCTCCAGGTGCTGTACGAACAGATGATAGAGGATACAGCCCTCATGCAGGAGCTGGAGGAGATCATCAATTACTCTGCCGGGGAAATGCGCACCACGATCAGCAGCGGAGCCGAGATCTATGAATTCGTGGAAGAGAACCTCACGATCACACCGATAGGGTTGGTACCGCTCGATATACAGGAAGGCTATTTCTTCCTCAGCTCGGGCAATTCAAAGAACACGCTGGTCTACCAATACCGCCTGTCCATTTTTGAAAAGCACAGTGAAAAATTCAGGAGCATCAAAACTTCTTATCTCGAGCAGCTTCAGCGCAGCATGGCCAATACTTATGAGAATATCAAGTATACGCTGATCAAGAACAGGAGCGAGCTGCCCAACCCTGCCGTTTACAGCATAGAGACCGAGCTCAATTTTCCGGTGGAGGAAACGCTCCTTCCGATCGCCAAACGAAGCCTGGTGAAATTCATTTCACAGCCGGCAGCCTAAAGCTAGGCAGGTTCTTAGCGATGCCCTGGCGGGGTATCAATCCACCAGCTCAAGGCCCCAGTCGCGACCCTTCTTTACGGCAGGCACTCCGTCGGTCAGCCACCGCGCAGGCTTTTCACCCTTTAGCAGCCAGTCGAAGTATTCCTGCTCGCGTACCTGGATATCCTTCCTGTTCTTTCGCTCCACGAGGTTGTGTGCTTCGCCGTTATAATTCAGCAACCATACTTTTTTGTTCAGGCGTCGCATAGCCGTAAAAAATTCGATGCCCTGGTACCAGGGTACGGCACCATCTGCATCATTGGCCATGATCACCAATGGCGTATTGATCTTTTTCAAGTGAAAGAAAGGCGAGTTTTCGATATATAATTCCGGCTTATCCCAGGGTGTGGCGCCAATACGGCTTTGCCCTTTTTCATATTGCGATTGCCGGTTGTTCCCGCTCTCCCAACGGATGCCGCCGTAAGCGCTGAACATGTTCACAACCGGCGCTCCTGCCCAGGCAGCCTTGAACATATTGGTGGCCGTAATTAAATAAGCCACCTGGTAGCCGCCCCAGCTCTGTCCCTGTATGCCGATGTTCTTTTCATCCACCCAATTTTTCCTGGCCAGTGCCTGGGCACCGCTCACGATATAGTTATATGCGTCCTTACCAGGATGCCCTTTGGTATAGCTGATATCAGGAGCAAAAACAACATATCCCCTGCTTACAAAAAACGAAACATTGAGCCGGCTGGGTGTAGGCGATGGCGCTATATAGTTATGAAGACCATCGCTCAGCTTTTCATAAAAATAAATGAGCATGGGATAGCTCTTCGTTGAATCGAAACCTTCCGGCTTATACAGTATGCCGGTAGCAGGCTTGCCGTTGAACGCAGTCCAACGGAACAACTCTGCAGATCCCCAGTTGTAATCCTGCTGCTGTGGATTGATCGCTGACAGTCTCAGCTCTGCCTGCTGTCCGGCACTGCCCGGATTTTTCAACAGGTAGAGATCGGGTGATGCCTGGTAAGACTCTTTGGTATAAACCAGGTGGCTTGCACGCTTTGCCTTGAGCGGAAGACCCAGGCTATGAGGTCCCTCTGCCACAAAAGCCGATGCCGCTCCCTTCACAGGATCAAAACTAAAGAGCCCTGATTGTTTGTTTTGAGCATTGAGGGTTCTTACCAGGAAGGGCTGACCTTCCCTCAGAAAACGTTCTTCAGGATCGATTTGCATATAGCGATAAGCGGTGCGCGTTTTTCTTCCCCTGCCCAGGGTTATATTGACCGGAGGCTTGAGGCCCCGGGGATCAACGCGCCAGATATCGTAGCGGTCATAGATATAGACTGCTTCGTCGTTCTCTATCCATCGCATGATACCATAGGGAGGCGGATCACTCGGCGTATCGTGCTCTTCATTATAGAGGGGCTGTTTTATACCGGCCGTTATATTGCGCAAGCCTTTGCCATCCCAGGCGAGATAATGCCTGGATTTATTATCATATAACAAAATGTATTTGCCCGTTGAGGAAGTGTAGGCCTGCCCGTCATGGTTCTTTTTCACCAGCTTTTGTTCGCCGGTCTCGAGGTTAAGCTGATAGATGTCTTTTTTGGTGGTGCCTGACCATTGTGCCTCTACCCGCCTGCCGGTATCGGTGATAGCCAGGAAGTAGTTGCCATCGCCTTCATTGGTGAGCGTTACGGTGGGCAATCCTTTCGATCCCAGCTGCAGCATTTTCATGGCTTTGAAATCATAAACGGCCATATAGTTTCTTTTGAGCTCGTTGGCTAGCTGCGAAAGCTGCTGGGTTTGGAGATAGTCGTCCTTATAATGCCAGATATCGAGCTTGACGAGGTCGATATCGATAAGACTAGTATCTTTTGCAGGTTGAATGGGTGCGGTTCCAAAAAAAAGCCGGTTGCCGCTTTTGCTGAACGAAAGGGTGCTGTTCTCGCTAACGCTTTGTCCTACCAGCATACCCTCGCTGTACCTGTCGATGAGCAGGGATGCGCTATCGTCCCCGGACCGGTAAAGGTAAAGCCCGTAGAAACGCTGGATGGCCCTGGCGTTGGTATCCCTCTCCGCCAGAAAAGCAAGGCGGCTTCCATCCCTGGACAGGGTTATGCTTCGGAAATCATTACCACCTTTCAGTACCGTATCGAGCTTACCCTTTTGCAAGTCATACACCGCCACTGCATTGGCCGATTGATTGTCGCGCGGGGAGCGGGCCAGCCGCATGGCCAGTTTTTGTCCATTTTCGCTGAACTGGTAATCCACCACGTTCCTGAATATCTTTTCCTTACCACCGGTAAGGTTGCGGAGAACAAGGTCAGAACCTTCATTGCCGGCGGAAGCGCCGGGAGGTTCATCATCTGCGTCAAGCCCATCGCGGCTGCCCGCCTGCTGGTTCCTGATTGCCGTTACCAGCAGCACCAGTGAATCGATGGTACGCCTTAGGCTGTCGACTGTTTTTTGCGTGGGTGCTGAAGCAGGTTTAACTGCGGCCTGTTCGCGCTCTTTTTGATAGGCCAGCCATCCCGATGCTTTTTCAGGAGCTTTG
>DASTPZ010000155.1:0-13030 GCA_035761965.1 Flavisolibacter sp.
GATATTTGGTTGAACCTCAAGAATCGATAGAACCGCCTGACGATCTGTTTATCAGTTAAAGGATATTTTTTCTGTTTCGGCAAGGGGTAAGAGTAACTGAGGTACATCTCCCAGTTCACTCATGTGGGACAATTGTTTTGCCGCTATGTGGAATAGTGTTGAGCTCGTAGAACATGCAAAATTGTTAAAACATTTAGCACGGTAATACTCAACAGTCTTTTTGGCAGAGTTAATTTGTGTGTGCGAAAATTGTGAAAACGAGCCACAGGACTGATTTTCACTATTTAACATAATATAAATTATAAGCAAAAACTCAATTTCCAGGTCGCTCTGACTTAAGGCTCAGTCCGTAACAAATCGCAATTAGAACATATATCCCAAATTAAACGTCAGCGGGATTTTCACACCAGGATTCTGCGGATAGATATTGCCATTGGAAAAATGCCCGATCGAAATATCGGCATTCAGCTTTCTTGACTTGCCAAGGTAGGTTCCCATACCCATGAAATCGCGGAAGGTAAAATTGGTGCCTGTGTCTTCGCCATCCATATTGACCTTGCTCAGGTAAGTCGGGCCGGCCACGGAATAATATAAATAAAGGTCCAGCGGCTTCGTTCGCAGCACATTGAACCGCAGCACCGGGTACAGCGATACGGAAAAGAATCCCGTGCCTTCACCCCTCGTGTTCCAATAACCCAGCGAAGCTCCCCAGTCCAGGGCAAACACCTTGCGGGTATGAAAAATATTGCGCTCGTAGTTGATATTGAAGCCATTCCTGATCACCACATCGCCGCCCCAGAAGATCGGTATCGGGCCTTCGGAAACTGCTTTGTTCACGCCGTAACCCAGCACATTGGTGGAATAGCCAACCTGGATCATCTGCTTTGGAAAATAATAGCCCGATTTTGCATTGCGCTCGACCCGCGCCGCCGGCAGTGGGTTCATATTGTAGCGAAAACCACCGGAGGCAAATACGGTCTGTGGCTGGTTCTCGCGCTTGTTCCTCGGTGTAAAAGTAAAGTTGGCAACAAGGTCCCATTTTTTGTTCAGGCTGTAAAGCAGCCCTCCGCCGGCCAGGTAGCTGGCATAGGTTGCATCTTTCACCACCTGCACCTCGTCGATCTTGAAGCCGCTGCGGGTAATTATGCCCAGGCCGCCTTCGCCGTATATGGAAAGCTTTTTGGCCAGCGGAACCTGTCCCTTTACCGTAAGTCCGCCCACATTCATCCAAACTGAATGCCGTCCCTGGCTGCCGTTGATGTTCCGGTATTCCACCCAGTTGGTTGGGCGCATATAGGTGATCCGGGCAGACAGGTTTTCGTTGAAGCGATAGCCGAAAAGCGTCAGGCGAACAGCGGGCTGCGGGATCTTCACTGAGCTGGCGGTATAACCCGGCGCCAGGTTCTTATTGCTGAAAGGATAATTGATATAGCCGATCTCCAGCCCGAAATAGGCATTCGAAAGGGCTTTGGGGTATTGCGTACGTCCGTCCTGGGCGGATGCGCCGGGCCGGATGCATAAAATTGCAAGGAAAAAAAGGGCCGGAAAGGAAAAGAATCTGCTCATGCTTGCTGGTTGTAAAAAAACAAAACGCCTTGAAACCAAGGCGCTAAATTATTGAAATAAAAGAAAAACGGTGCAATGGCGATCAGATGGCCCTTGCTTTCTCGGTAGACAACCCGGACAAAACAGCCTTGTTTTCTCTTAAAGGGAAATCGATAATGAACCTGGCTCCGGTTCCAGGCTTGCTTTCGGCGCGGATAGACCCATTGTGCTTATCGATGATCTTTTTGCAGATCGACAGGCCCACGCCGCTGCCCTCAAATTCGTGATAGCTGTGCAGGCGCTTGAACACCATAAAGATCTCGTCGGCATACTTCGGATCGAAGCCGATGCCATTGTCCTGGATGATAACACGGTGGTATTCCCGGCTATGCTCAGAAAATATCTGAATAACCGGAACGGTCTCTTTCTTCCGGAACTTGATGGCATTGCTGAGCAGGTTCTGGAACAATTGGCGCATCTGGCTGGGTATGGCCCAAACCTGGGGCAACGGTCCAAGCCTGATCTGGGCCGATGTTTTTTCGATATCAACCTCCATATCGGCCATGACCTCGTTCAGCAGGCTTTCCAACGGTACATAGCTAAAATCTTCATGGCCTGAGGTCTGCCTTGAAAAGCGCAGCAGGTCATTGATCAGGGCCTGCATGCGTTCGGAGGCCTTTACGATCTTTTCGAGGTTGCGGTGCATTTCCTCGTCGATCGATTCCTTAAACCTTGTCTGCAGCTTATCGCTGAATACAAGAATCTTCCGCAGGGGCTCCTGCAGGTCATGGGAGGCTACATAGGCAAACCGGTCAAGCTCTTCGATGGTGGTTTTCAGCTGCTGGTTATTCTCTACGAGCTGTTCGTTCAACAGCCTCACTTTTTCCTCTGAAACCCTTCTCTCCTCAATTTCGCTTTCGAGCTTGCGGTTGGCAGCGAGCAGCTTGCGCTCATGCATGATGAGCTGGTGAGTTTTCTGGTAAAGTTCAGCGAACACGCTCACCTTGTACCGCAGCAGCTCTGGATTGATGGGTTTGTAGATAAAATCCACCCCTCCCATTTTATAACCTTCGTACATCTTATCCTCCCCATGATTATGGGCGGTGATGAAGATGATCGGTATATGCCTTAGCTTCTCTCGTTCGTAAATAAGCGAGGCTGTTTCGAAGCCGTTCATATCAGGCATCTGCACATCCATGAGGATGAGCGTGAAGTCTTGCTGCTGCAGCAGGATCTTCAGCGCAGCCCTGCCTGAATTGGCTTTGATGATGGTATAATTATCCTGCTCCAGGATGCTTTCGATGGACAACAGGTTATCGTCCCTGTCGTCCACCGCCAGTATCTTGATCTGGGTGCCGCCGAAGCCGGTATCGTCTTTCTTCAGAATCTCCATTTACCTGGAATTATTTGTACAACCATACTCTCATCAGCGAAAGCAGCTGGTCTATCTTAACCGGTTTTGTGATATAGTCCGAAGCACCGGCGTCTATACATTTTTCCCTGTCACCTTTCATCGCCTTGGCGGTAACCGCTATGATCGGCAGGTGGGTATTCTTGTGCTCACGCCTGATCTTCTGCGTGGTCTCGTAACCATCCATTTCAGGCATCATGATGTCCATCAGCACAATATCGATATCGCTGTTATCGCCGAGGATATTGATCGCCTCCTGCCCGCTTTCGGCTGTGATCGTATGAATATTATAGCGCTCAAAGGCCGTGGTCAGCGCAAAGAGATTACGTACATCATCATCCACCACCAGCACCTTCTTGTTGGCCAGTACATCCTCCTTCGACCTCAGGTTCTCTATGATCCGCTGTTTTTCAGGCAGCAGGTCGGTGTGGTCGAGGTGCATATGCATGATGGCTTCTTCGAGCAGCAGCTCCAGCGAGTTAACGTCTTTCAGCAATATCCTGTTGGCGTATTGCTTGAGCTGTGTTTTTTCCTTTGGAGAGAAATCCTTGGCCGAATAAATGAGCACCGGCGTCATCTGCAGCTTGTTGATGGCGTTGATCTCGGTTACAAATTCCAGTCCGCCGATATCGGGCAGCATATAGTCTACTGTGATGCAATCGTACACATTGTTGCGGATAAGCTCCAGCGCCTGCTGACCGCTCGATGCAACCTCGATATTGATCAGGTCTCCATTGTCGAGGATCTTGGCGATCTGTGAGGATTCGATCTCATTGTCTTCCACGATCAGCAATCGCTTGGGACTGCGCTGATGGTATTCCACGATATCAGTGAACAGCACGGTAAGCGCTTCATTCTTGAGAGGCTTGAGATGGAAGCTCCTGGCACCGCGCTGCATGGCAAGCAGTCGGTTCTCCTCACCCGAGATCAGGTGCACCGGTATATGCCTGAAGTTGATGTCGTTCTTGAAGAGGTCAAGTATCCTCCATCCGCTGGCGTCCGGCAGCTTTACGTCCAGTGTTACGGAGATGGGACTGTATTTGTTCGTGAGCTCGAATACGTCACCAAAGCTCGTAGCCACTACCACCTTGAGCTCGAACTCGTGTGCTTTTTCGATCATGATCTTGGCAAAGCGCAAATCGTCCTCAACCACCAGCACGACCTTGTCGTGGCTCATGATATTGGTGCGGTCGTCGCCTATCTCGTTGATGATCTCGTTCAGCGGGTCGAGATCCTTCACTTCCGTTACCTTAACAGTAGGCACTGACTGGATGGCCACGTCGTCGGTATTCTCGCCCAGCTTGTATTCGCTCACGGTGAGGTTGGATTGCTTTTCCTTCTTCACCATATTGGGGTTGTAGTCGATGGGCAGGAAGAGAGTGAAGCTACTTCCCTGTCCTACCTCGCTTTCCAGCTCTATCGAACCGCCAAGCAGGTCGGCCAGACCACGGCTGATGGAAAGACCGAGACCGGTACCACCGTATTTACGGCTGGTTGAACCTTCTGCCTGCTGGAAGGCTTCAAAGATGATGTTCTGCTTGTCTTTGGAAATACCGATACCGGTATCCCTGATCTCGAAGGCCACCACCTTCTTGGCCTTGTCGAGGCTTGGGTTGCCTTGTTTCCAGTTGCGGTGCGCTTCGTAGATCCTAAGCTGTACGCCGCCTTTTTCGGTGAATTTGAAGGCATTGGACAGCAGGTTCTTGAGGATCTGGTTGAGACGCTGAACGTCGGTTTCGATGGTATCGGGCAGGGCATTGTCCATTTCGATACCAAACCTGAGGTTCTTGCTTTCCGATACGTGCTTGAAGGTTGTTTCCACAAAGGATGTGATCTCGTGGAAGCGCACGTTGATAAAGTCTGTCGAGATATAACCCGATTCGATCTTGGAAAGATCGAGGATATCGTTGATCAGCTGGATAAGGTCATCACCGCAACTGTGGATGGTTTTTGCATAACGCACCTGCTTTTCAGACAGGTTGCCTTCCCTGTTCTCATAGAGCTGCTGGGCAAGGATGAGAAGCGAGTTCAATGGCGTACGCAACTCGTGCGACATATTCGCAAGGAACTCCGATTTGTATTTGGAAGTCAGCTGCAGCTGCTCGGCTTTTTCTTCGAGCGAGCGTCTTGCTTCTTCCACTTCCTTGTTCTTTGCTTCCACCTCTTCTTTCTGTTTTACCAGCAGGTGGGCCTTGTCTTGCAGCTCTTCGTTCGTTCTTCTCAGCTCGTCGGTCAGCGACTGCGACTGTTCCAGCAGTTCTTCTGTTCTGGTGTTTGTCTCGATCGTGTTCAATACGATACCAAGGCTTTCCGTCAGCTGGCTGAGGAAGTCGAGGTGGGTTTCGCTAAACGAGTCGAACGAAGCCAGCTCGATCACCGCCTTGATCTCGGTTTCGAACAGTACCGGGAGCACGATTACGCTCGCAGGAGAAGCTTCTCCAAGACCGGATCCGATCTTTATATAGTCTTTTGGAACGTTGGTCAGCAGGATGCGTTCTTTTTCAAGCGCCACCTGTCCTACCAGTCCCTGTCCAAGCGAAAACTCTTTTACCATGTCAAGGTCATCGCCATAGGCATAGGCCGAGAAAAGCTTGAGCTTTTTGTTTTGTTCGTTTTCGTCCTGCTCCAGGATGTAGAACATACCCTGCTGCGCATTCACCACCTGGGCAAGCTCGGAAAGGATCCTGCGGGTTACCGTGTTGAGGTCCTTTTGTCCCTGCAGCATCTGCGTGAACTTGGCAAGGTTGGATTTCAGCCAGTCCTGTTCCTGGTTACGGAGTGTTGTTTCCTTCAGGTTGGCGATCATCTGGTTGATGGTATCCTTCAGCTCTTCCACCTCACCTTTCGCTTCCACGCGGATCATCTGTGTAAGATCACCCTTCGTTACCGCGGAGGCCACCTCGGAGATCGCACGCACCTGGGTCGTCAGGTTTTCAGCCAGTTGGTTCACGTTCTCGGTCAGGTTCTTCCAGATGCCGGAGGCGCCTGGCACCGATGCCTGTCCACCCAGCCTTCCTTCCACACCCACCTCACGGGCAACCGTTGTTACCTGGTCGGCGAATACCGCGAGGGTATCGATCATTTCGTTGATCGTTTCCGTCAGCTGCGCCACCTCGCCACGCGATACGATGGAAAGCTTTTGCTTGAGGTTACCGGTTGCCACGGCGGTCACCACCTTGGCGATACCGCGCACCTGGTTGGTAAGGTTGGAGGCCATCATGTTCACGGAGTCGGTAAGGTCCTTCCAGGTACCACCCACGCCCGGTACTTCGGCCTGTCCACCGAGCTTACCTTCGGTGCCCACTTCCCTCGCCACCCTCGTTACCTCGAAGGCAAATGAGTTCAGCTGGTCCACCATGGTGTTGATCGTATTCTTAAGATCAAGGATCTCTCCTTTTACGTCGATCGTTACTTTTTTGGAAAGGTCACCGGAGGCCACGGCCTTGGTCACCTCCGCGATGTTACGCACCTGCGAGGTAAGGTTACCCGTCATCTGGTTCACCGAGTCGGTCAGATCCTTCCAGGTACCGGCCACACCAGGCACGAATGCCTGACCGCCAAGCTTACCTTCCGAACCCACTTCCCTCGCCACCCTCGTTACTTCGGAAGCGAAGGCACGGAGCTGGTCCACCATCGTGTTGAGTGTCTCCTTCAGCTGAAGCATCTCACCACGCACGTCCACCGTGATCTTACGGCTCATATCACCGTTAGCCACAGCGATCGCCACTTCCGCAATGTTCCTTACCTGTCCTGTGAGGTTGGAGGCCATACCGTTCACCGAGTCGGTCAGATCCTTCCATGTACCACCCACACCGGGTACGTTGGCCTGACCGCCAAGCTTTCCGTCGGTACCTACCTCACGCGCCACCCTTGTTACCTCGGAGGCAAAACCGCGGAGCTGCTCCACCATCGTGTTGATGGTATTCTTCAGCTCGAGCATCTCTCCTTTTACATCCACCTCGATCTTGCGCGAAAGGTCACCATTGGCCACCGCCGTTGTTACCTCGGCGATGTTACGCACCTGCGAGGTAAGGTTGGAGGCCATTTTATTCACCGAATCGGTCAGGTCTTTCCATAGACCTTCCACACCCGGTACATCGGCCTGTCCACCCAGCTTACCATCGGTACCTACTTCCCTCGCCACACGGAACACTTCCGATCCGAATGAGTTGAGCTGGTCCACCATCGTGTTGATCGTGTTCTTCAGCTCCAATATCTCGCCGCGGGCCACCGCCGTGATCTTTCTTGAAAGGTCACCACGGGCCACCGCTGTTGTTACTTCCGCAATATTCCTTACCTGTCCTGTGAGGTTGGAGGCCATACCGTTCACCGAATCGGTCAGATCCTTCCATGTGCCACCCACGCCTTCCACCTGTGCCTGTCCGCCCAGCTTTCCTTCCGTACCCACTTCAAGGGCCACACGTGTCACCTCGGAGGCGAACGAGTTCAGCTGGTCCACCATCGTGTTGATCGTCTTTTTCAATTCGAGGATCTCGCCCGCGGCGTTTACGGTGATCTTTTTAGAAAGGTCACCATTGGCCACCGCCGTTGTTACTTCGGCGATATTCCTTACCTGGCCGGTGAGGTTACCTGCGAGCTGGTTCACGTTATCGGTAAGGTCTTTCCATACACCACCTACACCCTTCACCGTCGCCTGACCACCAAGCTTTCCTTCCGTACCCACTTCAAGGGCCACACGGGTCACCTCGGAGGCGAAGGAGTTGAGCTGGTCCACCATCGTATTAATTACATCCTTGATCTGCAGGATCTCTCCTTTTACATCCACCGTGATTTTCTGGGTAAGGTCACCATTGGCGATGGCCGTTGCCACCTTGGATACGTCGCGCAGCTGAACGGTAAGGTTACCTGCGAGCTGGTTCACGTTATCGGTAAGGTCTTTCCATACACCACCTACACCCTTCACCGTCGCCTGACCACCAAGCTTTCCTTCAGAACCCACTTCACGCGCCACCCTGGTTACCTCGGCAGAAAATGAGTTGAGCTGGTCCACCATCGTGTTGATCGTGTTCTTCAGCTGCAACATTTCACCACGCACGTCCACCGTGATCTTTTTGGAAAGGTCACCGTTGGCCACCGCTGTTGTGACTTCGGCAATGTTACGCACCTGGCCGGTGAGGTTGGAGGCCATCTGGTTTACCGAGTCGGTCAGATCCTTCCAGGTACCCGCCACACCCTGCACTTCGGCCTGTCCGCCCAGCTTTCCTTCCGTACCCACTTCAAGGGCCACACGGGTCACCTCGGAGGAGAAGGAGTTCAGCTGGTCCACCATCGTGTTGATCGTATTCTTAAGCTCCAGGATCTCGCCCTGGGCATCCACTGTAATTTTTTTAGAAAGGTCACCCTTGGCCACCGCCGTTGTTACTTCGGCAATGCTTCGTACCTGGGTGGTAAGGTTACCCGCCATCCCGTTCACAGAGTCGGTAAGGTCTTTCCACACACCTGCCACGCCTTTTACGCGGGCCTGTCCACCGAGCTTTCCTTCCGAACCCACTTCACGCGCCACGCGGGTCACCTCCATCGAAAAGAGGTTCAGCTGCTTCACCATGTCGTTCACCTCCGTGGCAATGCGCGCAAACTCACCCTGCAATACGTGATCGCCTATCTGCAAAGGCATTTCCTGCGACAGGTTACCCTTGGCCACAGAGCTGATTACGTGTGCGATCTCGATGGTTGGATGCACCAGGTCGGAGATAAGGCTGTTGATCGACTCCACCGCCGTATTCCACGAGCCCCTGGCAGTACGCGGAAGCTCTACACGGTGGTTGAGCTTTCCCTGCTTACCGATGATCTTGCGCGACTCGGTCAACTCCTTCACCAGGATCTCGTTGAGCGTGATGATGTCGTTGAGGGTATCGTAGATCTTGCCGGGCAAGCCGAGCCCGTCGTTGGGCATGCGCGCGGTAAAATTGCCGTTGCGCACCTCGGCCAGCACTTTCAGGAGCTCTCTTGCATCGATGACACCATCGAGCTCCGAAGGGATATAGGCTGTCGTGATTTTAGTGGAATTTCCGTTTGATGTATGAGAGTCGACGATCGTATCGTCGGACAAAACAGGTGAGGCTGGTGCATGGGCAGCACCATTGGCTTTTGTTTTTTTCGTACTCATGGTAAAGGGATGTAATTACAAAATCAAACCTAAAGAAAAAAACACTCACACAAGAATCTATTTTGTGTTTTTAACCTGTGTTTTAGACAATTAGCTAGGCTTATGCGGGCATCATAAGAGGATTGCCTTAGGCCATGGAAAAGAAAGAAGCAAACCGGCTGCAAAAGCGGCTTTCAGCAAGTGGCAAATGCTGCTGTCAATATGAAGTTTCATCCTTTTACGGCTCAGGCCGGTTGAGAGCTCCGGCCAGCGTTGATCTGGTCCTGTTTGGACTTATCTATCGGCAGCTTGGGCCGGTAAAATTCCTTAAAGATGAGCCTCAGGCTCTGGTCGTAGGTAAAATAGCTGTAGATCCAGTTAATGAAGACAATGATGCGGTTCTTTACGCCCAGGATCAGGAAGAGGTGAAGCCCCATCCAGATGAACCAGGCGATCAGCCCGCGAAAATGAAGCTTGGGTCTTGGAAGGTCCACCACTGCGAGGTTCCTGCCAACGGTTGCCATCGATCCCTTATCGTAATATTCGAACTCGTAACGGTTGTCGGACTTCTTTTCTATCAGTACGAGGTTACGCGCAAGATTATCGGCCTGGTTGATGGCCACGTTCGCCACCTGTGGATGCCCTTTCGGCCATTGAGGCGTTTCCATATAAGCCAGGTCGCCGAGTGCATAAATATTTTCATGGCCTTCCACCTTGCTATGACGGTCTACGCGGATGCGGTTACCTCTTACAACCAGCGAAGCGTCTATGCCCGGAGGCACATTGCCCCTGATGCCGGCAGCCCAGATGACGGTGCTGGCCGGAATGGTCTTGCCATCGGCCAGGAATACCTGCTTGCCGTCGTAATCCTTTACCACGGATTTGGTCATAACGGTAACGCCGAGCTTGGTAAGATACTGGCATGATTCCTCCGAAGACTTTGTGCTCATCATACCCAATGTGCGATCGCCGCCTTCGAGCAGGTAGATATTCATTTTGCTGAAATCGATCTCTGGATAATCCTTTGGCAAAACATAACGCTTCATCTCCGCGAGAGCGCCGGAAACTTCCACACCGGTTGGTCCGCCGCCTACAACAACGATATTGAGCAGGCGCTGGATCTCGGCGGGGTCCTTGAGCATAATGGCATCCTCGAAGTTCTGCACGAGCCGGTGCCTGATCTGCAGCGCTTCCACTGTCGACTTCATGGGGAATGCATTGGTGGCCACATTCTGGTTGCCGAAAAAGTTAGTATCGGCGCCCGTGGCCAGCACCAGGACATCGTAGGGGATCTCTTCGTTTTCGGTGATGAGCAGGTTGGACTGGGGCCTCACCTCTTTCAGCTCCGTCACCCTGATCCTCACGTTCTTGCTTTTTTGAAAGGCCTTACGAAGCGGAAAGGAGATATTGCTGGCATCGAGGGCTGCCGTAGCCACCTGGTAGAACAGGGGCTGAAACTGATGATAATTGAACTTGTCGATAAGCAATACGTCGAAGCCCGGTTTGTTGTTGAGCTTACGGGCCAGCCTGAGCCCTGCAAATCCTGCCCCGATGATCACAACTTTTATCGCCATAATAAGAATGTTTATGCCGGCAGCGGTAAGCCCGCAGCCGAAGCTAATACAATAATCGAACCTTGATCGTGTTGGGTACATCCCTGAGCAGCTGGGCCGCCCTGTTGGAAAGCTGCTTATCAACATCCACCACCACGTAGCCAATGTGCTCGTTTGTTTTCAGGTACTGACCCACGATATTGATCTTGTGCCTCGACAGCTGCCCGTTGATATCGCTCAGCACACCCGGCACATTGTTGTGAATGTGCAGGATGCGGTGGGATCCTTCCTGTGGCGGCAGCGAAAGAGCGGGAACCGTGTGCGAACCAAGCGTGATGCCTTTTTCGAGATAGCTGAGCAGCTTGGTGCTCACATCCTGACCAATGTTTTGCTGTGCCTCCTCGGTAGAGCCGCCGATGTGCGGTGTAAGGATCACATTGGGCAAACCCTGCAGGGGCGTTTCAAAACGGTCGCCGTTCTTTTCCGGCTCTACCGGAAAAACGTCAACGGCTGCGCCTGCGATCTGTCCGCTTTCGATCGCCTTGCGCACGGCCTGCAGGTCCATTACCTCGCCCCTTGCATAGTTGATAAGGATTGCGCCCTTTTTACAATGCTTGATATTATTGCGGTTGATCAGGTTTTTTGTTTGCGCGGTTTCCGGAACATGAAGCGTTACTACGTCTGCCTTGCTTAACACCTCCTTCAGGCTTCGCATATCGGTTGCATTGCCCAGGGGCAATTTTGTTTCCACATCGTAGAAGATCACCTTCATGCCAATGGCTTCGGCAAGCACGCTTACCTGTGAACCGATGTTGCCATAGCCGATGATGCCAAGGGTTTTTCCGCGAAGCTCGAAGCTGCCGCTGGCCTCCTTCATCCATATACCCTGGTGGGCGGCGGTGCTTTTATCAGGCACACGCCTGATGAGCATGATGGCAGCTCCAATCACGAGCTCGGCCACAGAACGGGTATTTGAATAGGGAGCGTTGAAGACGGCCACACCATTGGCTGTGGCTTGTTCGAGGTCTACCTGGTTCACACCGATGCAGAAACAGCCGATCGCCTGCAGCTTTGATGCGGCCTCGAGTACTCCGGCTGTTATTTGAGTCTTCGAGCGGATACCGAGGATGTGCACGTTCCTGACGGCTTCGATAAGGTCTTTTTCCGGCAACGCCTTTGCCAGTCTTTGTACTTGTGCATAACCCTGGCGCTGAAAATTATTGACAGTAATTTCACTAATATTCTCCAGTAATAGAACGCGGATTTTTTCTTTCGGGTAACTTGTTTTGGCTGCCTCCATAGCGCAAATATCCATAATAAATCGGGTAAAGGTCCGGACGCCTGAAACTTGGATTTGTTTTTGTAGTGCCTTTTCAAATAAATTTACGGGATAACCAATTTCATCTGAAAAATTCTGTGTCTTGAAAACCAGTATCATTACCCTTGGCCTTTTTATCTTTTTGTGCGGATGCCAGTCGTCTACTGAAAGTCTCCGTGCTTCAGCCGCAGACTCGGCCCCGCTGGCCGCTGCTCCCCCTCCCCAGCTTGATCCAGTTGAAGCGAAACGCTACAACGATATGGTTAGCGATTTTGTAGACAAGCACCTGTCCGAAAGATATTTCAACGGGGGCATCCTGGTAGCCAAAAATGGCGTGGTCGTATATGAGCGCTATACCGGCTTCAGCAACCTTCGCACAAAAGATTCGATGACGGCGGAGACCTCGCTGCAGGTAGCGTCCACAGGCAAAACCCTTACCTCCGGCGCCATCCTGAAACTGGTGCAGGAAGGAAAGATGGGCCTCGACGACCTGGTCACAAAATTCTTTCCGGGCTTTCCTTATCCGGAGGTTACCGTCAAAATGCTGCTCAATCATCGCAGCGGTCTGCCCAATTATCTCTACTACATGGAAAAAATGGGTTGGAACAAGAAGCAGACGGCAACCAATGAAGACGTCATCAACACACTCATTCAATGGAAGCCTTCACAGGCTTACAGGCCTGGCACCCGTTATAATTACTGCAATACCAATTACGTGGTGCTGGCTTCGATCGTTGAAAAAGTAAGCGGGCAATCTTTTCCGCAGTACATGAAAGAACAGTTCTTTGTACCGCTTGGCATGAACAACAGCTTTGTGAAGACCCAGGGCGATTCTGCCTCTGTCGTATATTCTTACCAGGCCAATGGCGCGCTCTGGCCCCCGGATTTTACCGATGGTCCTTATGGCGACAAGAATATTTATTCGACCCCGCGCGACCTGCTGAAATGGGACCAGGCCCTGCGCACAGATTCACTGTTTACCAAACAATCGCTGGATGCAGCTTACATGCCATATAGTTTTGAAAAACCGGGTACACATAATTATGGTCTCGGCTGGCGTATGTACCTGTTGAAAAATGGCAAGAAGCTGATCTATC
>DASTPZ010000156.1:0-6565 GCA_035761965.1 Flavisolibacter sp.
CAGACAAGGTTGACGTATTCCTGGGCACAGGCGGCCATGGCCACGTTTATCCCGGTGCTACCGTGCCTTTCGGTATGGTGCAATTGAGTCCGGATAATGGGAAAGAAGGTTGGGATTGGTGCAGCGGCTACCACTACAGCAGTGATAGCATTGCAGGCTTTTCACATACCCATCTGAGTGGAACCGGCATCGGCGACTGGTGCGATGTATCGGTAATGCCCTACCTGGGCGATACCGGAGTGGTCCGTTCAAAATTCTCTCATAAAAACGAAAGCGGCAGGCCTGGATATTACAAGGTCAAACTTGATAATGGCATCTTATGCGAGATGACGGCCACCGAACGTGTAGGTTTTCACCAGTATACATTCCCGGGCAGTGAAGGATGGCTGCAGTTCGACATGGGCTTTCGCATCAACTGGGACACACCCACGGACGGCTCGCTGCTCCTGGTGAACGACAGCACACTCATAGGTCACCGCTTCTCTACAGGCTGGGCAAAGAACCAGCGGGTATTCTTTGCCGCCAGGTTCTCAAAACCTTCGCTTACAAAGCTGGACAAGCAGGGGGGAAGCAGGGCAAAGGCAGGGCTACGTTTTAATACACAAGGCGCACCTTTGCTGGTTAAGGTGGCCATCAGCAGTGTAGGTACGGCCGAAGCACTGGCAGCACTGGGTGAAGCCGGGCGGCAAAGCTTTGCTGCCGTTGCTAAAAATGCAGACCAGGCCTGGGAAAAAGAACTTCGCAAGATAACGATCAGGGGAACAAAGGAACTGGAAACCAAATTTTACACTGCCCTTTACCGCACCTCTCTCGCGCCTGTGGTTTATTCCGACAGGGATGGCCGCTACCGCAACCAGGATAATACGGTGCACCACAGCAAGGGAAAGAAATACACGGTCTTTTCGCTCTGGGATACCTTCCGCGCCGAACATCCGCTGTTTACCCTTACGCAGGCGGACAGGCTTCCGGACATGCTCAACAGCATGCTTAGCTTTTACGACGACAATGGCCTGCTGCCGGTATGGGACCTTAGCACATGGGAAACAAATACCATGACAGGTTACCATGCAGTGCCTGTTCTGGCCGACGCCATCTTAAAAGGTGTGAAAGGATTCGATGTGCAAAAAGCCTATGCGGCCATGCTGAAAAGCGCAAACCAGGGTCAGCGCGGCACGCAGGATTACATCCGCTTTGGCTACCTGCCGCAGGATAAGCATGGTTGGAGTGTTACAATTACGCTTGAATATGCCTTCGATGATTGGTGCATTGCCCAGGTGGCAAAAAAGCTGGGTAAGCAAAAAGACTACGAGGCTTTTATGAAGCGCAGCCGCAGCTACCAAAACCTGTTCGATGCTGCTACGGGATTTATGAGGGCCAAAGACAGCACAGGCAGGTTCATAGAGCCATTCGACCCCTTGCTGTCGGAGCACGGTTTTGAAGGACAGTATATTGAAGGCACCGCATGGCAGCATTCTTTTTTTGTGCCGCACGATGTTGAAGGACTTGCTAAGCTGTATGGCGGAAGAGAAAAGCTTCTGACCAAGCTGGATACGCTTTTTTCCACCACATCGGTCCTGCATGGCGAAAATGTTTCAGCCGATGTAACCGGCCTGCTCGGGCAATACGCCCATGGGAATGAACCCAGTCATCACATTATCTATATGTACACCGTATTGGGTCAGCCACAAAAAGCAGCCCGCCAGATATTGAGGGTAGTAGATAGCATGTACAAGCTCGGGCCCGATGGTTTGATCGGCAATGACGATTGCGGGCAGATGAGTGCCTGGCTCGTGTGGACCTCGCTTGGCATGTACCCGATGAACCCTGCCAGTGGCAATTACGTCTTCGGTTTGCCATTGGTCGACGAGGCGACGGTCCAGCTGCCAGGCAACAAAAAACTGTTGATAAAGACCCTGCGTAAGAAAAGGGGAGTGCCCGGTATTGAAAGCGTGCGTTTGAACGGCAGGGAGCTGAAGACAGCTGTTACACACGCCGATCTCCTGAAAGGCGGAAAGCTGGAATATATCATTGCCGATTAACGCCACGCTTGCGGCGTCAATGGAACTCAACTCCGCCTTCTCTATTCATATCGTACCGGCTTCAGCCTAAGTTTTCCAGAACCATTTTCGTTTGGTAAAGAAAACAGTGATGGCAGACACGATGGCGGTAAACAGCAAGCCTTTAAAGAATCCTGACCACGCATTTCCATTCATAGAGTTGAATAAGGTGATTGCTCCGGTCAGGTGCAGCACCGGCGTTAGAAGAAGGCTGCCTGCAACGTAGGCCACCATTGGGTTACGTCCGTTCAGGCTCAGGTAGGTATTGATCCCGGTCCCCCATTCGGTTTGGCTCAGGCAGGTGAGTCCACTCAGCATGAAAAAAGCCAATCCCGAGGTTACAAAATAGTAGCTATAAGTAGAAGGGTCTTTTTTGATCCCTCCTTCGTAGCCTTCAAAAAAAAGTCCGAGCAGCAGGAGAAAAGAGCCTGCCTGCCAAAACTTCTTCAGCAGATGGCGCCGGGAGCTGCCGGATTTCAGCAGAAAATAAATGGTTGCGGACAGTGCTGCAATGCTAATGGCCAGGTTGAGCACTAGCATACGGCTGAAAAGCAGTGCAACATTGCATACTACAAGTCCAAACGAAAGCAGGCCCACGAGTGGTATTTTGCCAGTATCATTTTGCTTACCCTCCACAGGTTTTGATGCCTCTTGCAGCCATTCGCCGGCCAGTGTGCCAGGCAGGATAATGAACAGGTACTTGAGGTAATAGAATTTATACATCCAGGGTATGGGCGACCAGTTGAACACCGCCTCGTTCCATGTGCCTGGCACCTTGCCGCCGAGAAAGACCGCCATTACAAAGGCCAGTAAACCCATGCGAAGCACCGGCCGCTTTCTAGTAAGCCACCAGCATACCGTTCCAAAAAAGGCCATATTGCCCAATACAAGCAGTATGATGTCTACTTTGTCGAACCTGAATCCTTCGCCTTTATTAAAGGGCAAAAAGTATAGCAGGGCAACAGCAGCGGCAAAAGCAAAAAGCTTCAGCCAGGTAAGTCCAGATCCGAACCCCTTTTTCCCTGTTTCCATGAATTGAAAGCACAGCAGGCCGAAGGCGGCAATGGAAAGGGCATAGGTCACGGCGGAAGGTGTTTCCGCAATCACCCATGCACGCATATGATAGGTAAAAAAAGCAAAGAAGGTGAGCAGGAAAAAACGCCGGCCGGCGATCCATAGAACCTGCCAGAAACCGCTTCCTTCCTGGTCCAGCTTTCGCAGGGAGAGTGGAATGGCGGCACCCATGCTGAAAAGGAAAAAGGGGAACACGAGGTCTACCCAGGTGATACCCGGAACAGAGGGATCAAATTTATGCAGGGGCGGGGGCACCTGTGCATGATACATCCACGCGGGCAGGACGCCGCCAAAGGCAATGGCGCCCGACAATACCATGGTCAGAATGGCAAAGCCTCTTAATGCATCAAGGCTCAGGTTCCTTTGCGGCAAAGGCTTTTCGAGGCCGGGCACAGGCTTCACAATATCGTTGAAGGTTTTGGTCTTTTGAGAGAACATCTTGTCAACTTTGGTTAAAGAGCTACCGGCAGGTTTGTTAACCCGCGGGACAGAAAAGAAAAAGGCGTCGACAATCGACGCCTTTTATTTGTTTGAACCTTACCAGTTGGGGTTCTGGGTAAGTGATGGCACTTTATCCCTTTCGCCCTGTGGTATCGGCAGCAGGTTGTGCTGCCCAGGATTGAATATTCTTTTTTCCCTTTTCAAGCGCAGTGTTTCCGCGTTTGGCCAGGAGATGGGAACAAGGTATACTGGATCAAAAACGGGCGGTGGCGCGGGGTTGATGAACTCCAATCCAACTCCGGCTACAAACCTCATTGGGGAATTGGCTTCACCATACATCTGCAAAGGCATAACCTTCTGCGCGTAAGCGCCATTGTCCCAGCGCTGCATATCGGGCCAGTGCAGGCCTTCGTTTGCCAGCTCGACCATTTTTTCCCTTCTTACCAGCTGCTTTAATTTGTTGGGATCGGCTAAAACGTCCGCAGCTATATTGGGCATACCAGCCCTTGCTCTTACCCTGTTGATAGATGCTGCTACCACAGAGGAAGATGAGCCTCGCTCCAGGTGCGCTTCTGCATTGATAAGCAGGATCTCCGCAAAACGCATATAGATCCAGCCAACGCGGTAAAGGTTACCGGCAGTACCGTTGATATCCCTGTCCTGGCTGTACTTTCTCCAAAGATTGCCTAAGCCATTCAGGCGTGGGCCAAAGATATTGGCGCTGTCCTGGTTGGCCGTTGCAGACGGGAAGGTAATAACCCTGGTAGTAGGGTTATAGCTGGCGAGAAGCCTGTCGTAAAAATTGAAGATGATGCTGGTGAAGCCCTGCACCACAACTGTATCGCCGGGAACGATAACTGTCTGTGCCATGCGTGGGTCACGGTTCTGTCCCGGGCGGGCAGGATTGTACAGCGGTGATTCGGCGATGTTCTTGCCATCTCTCGCCTCGAACAGGTCTACGAGAAACTGTGAGGGGAAGTGGCTCGACTGGCCGCCGTTGTTACGGGATCCCTGTACCAGCTGGATATAAGAATAAGAGCCTGGGTCAGTATCTCCATAAGGATACCAGAACATGATCTCATTGTTCGCATTGGCTTTTTGACCGGCCAGGCGGAACAGGTTTTGGTATACAGGGTTCAGGTTATAAGGTCCGTTGTTGATGATGTTGTCGGTTACAGTGGCTGCGTAAGCATAGTTCCTGTCCAGCATGGCCAGCCTTGCCGCCACGCCCAGGGCCACACCTCTGCTTACCCTTCCGGCTTGCGTCGGCAGCCAGTCAAGGTTGTTTGCCGCTGCTTCCAGCTCAGGGATAAGGGCCTGGATGATAGTGGACTTATTGGTCCTTTGGAAGGCATAGATCTCATCGGCAGACGCAGGCGGAGCAGTAAAGAAAGGTACATCTCCATAAAGGGATATAAGATGCCAGTAGGCAAGTGCTCTCAATACCTTTGCTTCTGCTATCACGCGCTCATAATCGGCAGGTGCCATAACCGACTGGGCCTTTGTCATGTAGAATAAAAGGTTGTTTGCCCTTTGAACTACCTGGAAAAAACCTGCCCAGAGCTCGGCCACGGTGCCATTGGTGGCATCGTAGCTGCCGGAGCCGATCGTGCCCGACAAGCCCCTTTCGAGCCCGAGCTCTGTATAGAGGTCCAGCTTGGCATAATATGTAGTGGGGTTATTGAAGCCAGGGCTGAGGGTACGCGCGCCAATGGCATTGTAAACCCCGGTCAGCGCCTGCTGCACCTGCTGGCCATCGGTATAGAAATCCCGCTGCGAAACAGAGGAGAGCGGGTTGCGGTCAAGGTATTTTTTGCAGGACGCCATACCGGCGGCCAGTGCAAAAACCATAATCCATCCGTATTTAAATTTCTTGTTCATAGTTTGAGTTTTTGCCGTTATTAAAAACGAAGGTTAATACCTGCAGTATAAGTTTTCATGATGGGATAGAAAGCGCCATTCTGGTTGCTTGGCTCGGGGTCAAACCCTGGCTCATAATCAGAGAATGTAAAGGGATTCACCACGTTCACATAAACCCTCAGCTGCTGGATCTTCAGCCTGTCGGAGAGGCCTTTGCCCAGTGTATAGCCAAGTGTGATATGTTTTACACGCAGGAATGATCCGTCGCGAAGCCAGAAATCCGAAGATACGTAGTTGCCATTACCACCGGAGTAAAGCCTTGGATATTTTGCATCTGTCTTGGAAGAAGTCCAGCGGTCAAGCGCCGTTGTAAGACCGGAAGCTATCCAGTTGCCTGCATTGAAGGGCTCCACACCAACGCCGGAGATGTAGTTGTCCCTTTTTCCTACACCGAACAGGAAGATGTTCAGGTCAAAGCCTTTATAGTCGGCATTGAAGTTCACGCTATAGTCGTAGCGGGGGAAGTTGTTACCCATCAGCACACGGTCCCTTGCGTTGATCGTGTCATTGCCATCTGTGTCTACATAACGGATGTCGCCTGCGCCGGTGTTCCTGGTGCCGTTATAAGGTCTGGCGAAGTTGTCGCCTGTCTGGTACAGGCCATTCGTTTTAAACAGGAGGTAAGAACGGATCGAGTAGCCTGCTCTTGAGACCTGGTTGCCTTGTACGATGTCGAGTCCGCGGGTATCTGTTACTTCGTTCACCACATCTGAAAGGTTACCGGTAACGCTGTAGTTCAGCTTTCCTACGCGGTCGCGGTAAGTAGCAGAAAATTCCCATCCCTTGTTGATCATGGAGGCGGCATTGGCAGGAATCACCGAGTTGCCGGCATAACCAAGCGCATTCGAAACAGGGAAGTCGATCAGCATGTCTGTGATCTTCTTTTGGTAGTAGTCGAAAGTAACGCTCAGCTTATTGTTGAGTGTTGAGAGGTCAAGACCGATATTGCTTTGCGTGGAGCTTTCCCAGCTGATGGACTCGTTAGGGATATTGTTAAGCGATGATCCAGGGGTGAGTACGCCATTGAAATAATAGGCGGTACCTCCATTGAGCGAAGCAATGAAAGGATAGTT
>DASTPZ010000157.1:0-10504 GCA_035761965.1 Flavisolibacter sp.
TTGATTTCCGGGTGGAAAACCTGTTGCACAAAAAAGCACCGGGCCTGCCGGTGCTTTCGAAATGATAACTTTATATCCCTTTTTAGCTGAGATGCGCTTCGATCTTTTTTACAAAATTGCCCTTAGGCTGTGCGCCAACCAGCTTGTCCACTACCTGCCCGTTCTTAATGAACAGGATAGCAGGTATCGAGGTAATGCCATAGTTCATGCTCACCTGCGGGTTTTCGTCAACGTTTACCTTGCCTACATTGACCTTGCCGGCATATTCCTTCGACAGTTCGTCGATAACCGGGCCGATCGCACGGCAGGGGCCGCACCATTCCGCCCAGAAGTCAACCACCGTTAATTTATCTGAACTAAGAACCTCAGTTTGAAAATTTGCGTCTGTGAATGCTTGTGCCATAATTATGATATTTTAGAAGTCAAACGATACAATAAGTCTGCAAATTTAAGCCCAATGTTGTTTCAATGACGCGCTGTCAGTATCCGCTTTCAGACAGGTCATTTTTAACAACTCTAAAGCCTTCCGGCGGCTACACGCTCACCTGAACTTCGATCTCAGGCCGGTTATCAAGAAAGCCGATCAACTCGTCGTTCATCTCAAAACCGCTGGTGGTCACCAGGTTAGCTCGCCAATTCTGCTTCGGCTCTGACACCACGATGCGGAGGCTGGACTTGCCGGGGTATTTCCGGATATTTTCTTCCAGGAAATCCACGGTTTCTTTCTGCACATTCCGCACATCGAGCTCCAGCTGTACCTGTTTCGTCAGCTGGCGTTTTACATTCTCTCCAAGAGCCAGGCTGGTTATCCTGAACTCATACTCCTGCTTATACTGTCGCTGCCTGAAGGCGCCCACTATATAGATCGCCTGCCCTTGCTGCAGGTAAGCATTGTACCGCACATAATCGTCGCCGAAGAGCACGATCTCGGTCTTTCCGGAATAGTCCTCCAGCACAAAGGAGCCAAACTTGTTTCCCTGGCGCGATATGCGATGGTTGGCAACCGATACGAGACAAAGCAGCTTATAGGTTTTTCCCGCCGAGGACAGCAGTTGCGAGTCCTTTACCTCATTGAACTCCTGCACGGATGTAATGCCATAGTTTTTGATCTCGAACTTATAATGGTCAAGCGGGTGTCCGCTTAGGTAGATCCCGGTCACCTCCTTTTCCTTATCGAGCTGCTCGGTCAGCGACCAGGCAGGGCAATTGGGTATCTGCGGGGGCCTGATGTCCAGCACGGCCGGCAGGTCGCCAAACAGGGTATTGCTCGTATTCATGGTCTGGGCCTGCACAATGTTGCCGAACTTAGCCATCTTCTCAAGGCCCGATTGCGTTTCCCCTTCGGGCACCGTAATATACTGCGCCCTGTGCAGCTGCGGGAAAGCATCGAAGGCACCTGCATAAACCAGGCTTTCCATTGTCCTTTTGTTCACGGCACGCTGGTTCACTCTTTTGATAAAATCAAAAGGATCGAGGTAAACGCCTCCTTTCTTCCGTTCTGATATGATGTTTTCGATCGCATTCTCTCCAACACCTTTCAATCCCCCGAGACCGAAGCGGATCTCTCCGGCCTCGTTCACGGCAAATCCTTTTTGGGATTCGTTGATATCCGGACCAAGCACTTTCAGACCCATGCGCTTGCATTCTTCCATAAAGAAGGTAAGCTTTTCAATGGCACCGGCGTGATTGAGCACGGCCGACATGTATTCGGAAGGATAGTGCGCTTTCAGGTAGGCCGTTTGATAAGCTACAAAAGCATAACAGGTGGAGTGTGATTTATTGAAAGCATACTGGGCAAATGCCTCCCAGTCGGTCCATACTTTTTCCAGGGTCTTGATGGGGTGCCCCTTGGCTACGGCGCCATCAACAAACTTGCCCTTCATCTTGTCCAGCGTCTTCCGGTCTTTCTTACCCATGGCCTTTCGGAGTACGTCGGCATCACCCTTGCTGAAGCCGGCCAGCTTCTGCGCAAGCAGCATCACCTGTTCCTGGTATACGGTGATACCATAAGTCTCCTTCAGGTATTCCTCCATTTCGGGCAGGTCGTAGGTTACTTCCTCGGTGCCATGCTTTCGGTCGACATATTTTGGGATATAGGCCATCGGACCGGGCCTGTACAAGGCGTTCATTGCAATGAGATCCGCAAACTGGTCAGGCTTCAACTCCTTCAGGTATTTCTGCATGCCCGGACTTTCGAACTGGAAGGTGGCAATGGTATCGCCTCGCTGGTAAAGCTCATAGGTCTTTACATCGTCGAGTGGGATATTGTCGATATCGATCTCCTTTCCATGGTTCTCCCTGATCATGTGAAGCGCGTCCTTGATGATAGAGAGGGTTTTGAGACCGAGAAAGTCCATTTTGATCACACCCGAATCCTCGATGATGCTGCCTTCGATCTGCGTAATGAGCAGGTCCGTATCCTTCGATGCAAACACGGGGATCATCTCCGTGAGGTCCTTGGGAGCGATGATGATGCCTGCGGCATGGATGCCTGTATTGCGTACGGAGCCTTCAAGCCTTTCGGCGATCTTCAGCACATCTGTTTGCAGGCCCTGCCCGTTGTATATCTCTCTTATCTTTTTTACATTCTCTATATCGTCGCTGCCGTATTCATCTTCCAGGGGCTTATCGCCTTCCTTGGCAGTGATCGGTGCGTGAAGCACCCTGTACAGCTTTGTTCCAGGCTTTTCCGGAACGAGCTTGGCAAGGGCGTTCGATTCGGCGAGCGGCAGGTCCATCACCCTGGCCACATCCTTGATGCTCATCTTTGCCGCCATCGTGCCATAGGTCACGATCTGCGCCACCTGGTTCTTGCCGTATTTTTCAACCACATAATCGATCACCTTCTGGCGCCCCACATCGTCGAAGTCAGTATCTATATCGGGCATGGACTTCCGGTCGGGGTTAAGGAACCTCTCGAACAGCAGGTTGTATTTGATGGGATCGATATTGGTGATGCCGATGCAATAGGCCACCACACTGCCCGCCGCGGAACCCCTTCCGGGTCCTACAAAAACACCCAGCTCGCGGCCTGCTTTGATGAAATCGGATACAATAAGAAAGTAGCCGGCAAAACCCATGGTCTTGATGGTAAAGAGCTCGAAATCGATCCTTTCCCTCGTTTCCTCCGATATCTCCGAATATCGCTGCCTTGCGCCTTCATAGGTAATGTGCTTAAGGAACTCCCACTGATTGAGGTTGGCGTCTGCATGCAGCTGAAATTCCTTCGGGATCGGGAAGGCAGGCAGCAGTATGTCGCGCTTCAGGTTCAGCAGCTGAACCTTGTCAACGATCTCATTGGTATTGTCGATGGCTTCGGGAAGGTCGTGAAACGACTTCGCCATCTCGGCCGTTTTTTTAAAAAAGAACTGGTCGTTCGGGAAGGCGAAGCGCTTGTCTTTTGTGAGCACGTCGTCATCGCTGAACTCCCGTAATGCAGGCGTGGCAACTTTTTCACCGGTGTTGATGCAAAGAAGGATGTCGTGGGCATTAAAGTCATCCTTGTCCACGTAATGCGAATCGTTGGAGGCAATGATCTTCACATTGTGCTTTCGCGCAAACTTCGTAAGTATGGCATTCACCCTATCTTGCTCCGCCATGCCATGCCGCTGAAACTCGACATAATAATCCTCACCGAAGAGGTCGAGCCACCATTTGAACTCCGCCTCAGCCTCCGCTTCACTTTTTCTGAGGATAGCCTGGGGCACCATGGCGCCAAGGCAGCAGGTAGTGGCGATCAACCCCTCGTGGTATTCAACGATCAGTTGTTTGTCGATACGCGGGTACTTGCTGTAAAGCCCCTCCATATAACCGAGCGAAGAAAGCTTGCTGAGGTTCCGGTAACCGGTTTCGTTCTTCGCCAGCAGGATCTGGTGAAAACGGGGATCCTTTTCCTCCTTGCTGAACGTTTTGCGGTGGCGGTCTGCCGTGAGGTAGAATTCGCAGCCAACTATGGGCTTTACCTTTGGCTTGCCGTGCTCATCGAGGTGCTTATATGCCTGCGATACAAATTCGAATACACCGAACATGTTTCCATGGTCGCTGATCGCCAGTGCAGGCATGCCGTCGTCGATGGCCTTTTTATATAAAGAGGGAATGGAAGCGGCCCCATCAAGAAGGGAATATTGGGTATGAACATGTAAATGTGAAAATTTCATTGAATACTAGTGTTTTAGACGGCTAACTCTCTCGGAAGAACCAAGGCGGCGCAAGTTACAGTCCAAGTTGGCAATAAATCTCAACAGGCTCCGTTGATATTATTCCACATCCTGTGGGAAAATTTTTATATTTTCGTCCTCCATCCATTCATCTAAAGAAAGCCGATGATTAAAAACATCATTTTCGCAGCCACTATTCTGCTCTCCGCTGGAGCCAGCGCGCAAACGCAGAAAACGAAACAAGGTACCACAAGCGCTGCAAAAAACGATGTTAAGTTTCTCGAAGATATTTCTGTAGATATTCCCGCCCAGCCATCCAATCCCAAAGCCGTTTTTTCCGAGCCGGTCTTCACCACCAAACGATCACCCGAAACAAGCCCTGCTGCGGCATCACCGGCCATATCGATCGAAAATGCAAGTGGCATCCAGTTCAAATACTCCCTTTTACTCGACATCGAAGTGGAACAGGTTCGCAACCTGGAGCTTTTCGGACTTATCGATGAGTGGTTCGGTACCCGCTACCGTCTCGGCGGCACTACCAAGGACGGCATAGACTGCTCTGCGCTTATGCAAACTTTTTTCTCAGGACTTTACGGGGTGAGTCTTCCCCGCACCGCCAGGGAACAATACAATTTTTCGCGACGGATCTCACGCACCGAGCTGAGAGAAGGCGATCTTGTCTTTTTCAATACCATTGGCGGCATCTCCCATGTGGGCATGTACCTGCAGAACAACAAGTTCATCCATGCTTCTTCCGGTGGCGTAACCATCAGCGATATGTATGAAGATTATTGGATGAAGCGCCTGGTAGGCGTTGGCCGGGTAGACGATGCCAAGCCGCTTACCGCCTCAGTTTCCAATCCCTAAGCGTTTTTTGAGGGTGGCCAGAACAGGCTGTACATCCGGCGAAAGCTTAAGCATCAGCATCCCGGTTGCAAACAGAAGGCAAAAGACCGCGCTCCTGATCATTATCCAAACAAAACCCCGGTAATGCTCAAACAGCAGCACGCAAACAAAATAGCAGCCTGCGGTTAACAGAAGCGTATAAAGCGATTTTGACGTAAAGGGCTGCATCCTGAATTTCCTCCAGAGAAAAATATAGCGGACGAGGTTGTAGACGGTAAAGGCGATCAGGTTCGAGACCGCCGGTCCGATGATACCCAGTTGCCTGGTAAGCGCCCAGTTGAGTGGAAGGGAGAGCCCGAGCAGCAAGAGGCCGCTGATAAATTCAAAACGCCAGAAATTGGAGGTGCCGATTATCTGGGCATTCAGCCCTGTTCCCATATCGATGATGCGGTAAAGGCCAATGAAAAAGAAGACCCATTTGGCGGCAATGAAATCGCCCTGGATACGGAATGTGCTGATGGCATCTTCGAAATTGATCCAGATAAGGCAGAACATGGCCGAGGCAAAGATGAGCTGGTTGATCGATGAGCGGTGGTAAATATGGTTGATCTTGCCATAGTCTTTTCGTTTCCAGGCCTCTGACAAAGGGCCCATGGCGGCTGAAACAACAGCACGCTGCGGAGCCTGCATAAGGCTGGAGATATTCTGTGCCAGGTAAAAAATACCCGCCTGGGCCATACCATCCGGCACAACCGCCGCGATCACGATCCCATCGAATACATTGGCGACATTATACACCAGGCTGCCACCCCAGACAAAGGAAACGAGGGTAACGATCTTTCTTTTAAACCGCCTGGTGACCTTGCTTATCTTAAGGCTGAGATGAAGCTGTCCATCCTGGCGCAGCTTGAGCAACAGGAAAAGGAAAAGAACCAGGTATAGGAATGCGTAAATGCCGATAAATCCCTCGAAGTTCCTGATCACGCCCAGGGTGGTCAAAACAATGAGCACCGTAACCATGAAACGAAACACTACTTCTTTCAGAAAATTGCTGAGCACCGCCCGGCGCTGCTGCCAGGCATAGGCCTCCATCACCATAAAGAGCAGGTAACCAAATCCAAACGGGAAGGTCCAGTAATAATATTCGAGCAGTTGGGGAGAATTATTGAAGATGCGGTTGACAAGCACATCTTTAAAAAGAAGCCCGAGCACCGATACAAGCAGGAAGCCGGCACAGGGCAGGAGCAGGGCCCAGCTCAGGATATCCCTTTGTTTTGGCTCCAGGTTGGAGCGGTAGTAAGGAAAGAACTTGCCGATGTAGGCAGGCATGCCTATGCTCGCCACAGAGAACATAATGCTGGCAAAAGCAATAAAGGTATTAGTAAGGCCATACTCTGCTTTGGTGAAACCGCCCTGCCGGGTGTATAGATAGGTATTGAGCAAGCCCAGCGCAAAGCCAAAATAAACGATGACCGAAGAAATGATGCTTTGCCGCCTGATCGTGCTCATGGGGTAAAAATAGGGAATAGGCCAATAAAGGCTGTCTTTACCTGATCTTCGTTACCTGAACCGGGCGGCTGCCAGCCGCTGTTAGCCATAGCTTACTTCCGACCCGCTGACCATTGCTTTTACAAAGGGATTTGCCGAGGCTTCAGCTCTTCAGTACAGTTTTACTGCCTTTTCTCACCTCGATGTAAAAATTCGGATCGGGTTCGATGTCCTTGCCCATCAGCCCGTCCGGCAGCTTCCTGAATTCTGTTGTAGGCTTCAGCCATTTGCCATCGACTGTTCTCACCGGCATATTAAAGCCCTCGACGCAGTTGGTCCACCGGTAAGCGCCGCCAGCCTGCAGTTCAAGCACAGGTATCTCGCTGGTACGCAGATACTGGTCAAATACTTTGGAAAGATCGATACCGCTTTGGCGGCTGATATAGGCTTCGACCTGTTTCGAGCTAACTGTTTGATGATAGAAATCCTTGTTCAGTCCGCGAAGGATCTGGCGGAACTTTTCGTCGTCACCAATGATCTGCCTGATCGTATGCAGCAGGTTGGCGCCTTTGTAATACATATCGCCGCTGCCTTCCTGGTTTACGCCATAGGGGCCTATGACGGGGATGTCGTTAGAAATATTCTTTCGAATACCCTGTACATATTTTTCGGCATCGGCCTTTCCAAAATGGTATTCCGTGAAAAGGGTTTCTGAATAAGAAGTAAAGCCCTCGTGTATCCACATATCGGCTATGTCCTTTGTGGTAATGTTGTTGCCGAACCATTCATGCCCTACCTCATGGACAATGATGAAATCCCATTTTTTTCCTACCCCGGTGCCCGAAAGATCAGCACCCAGGTAGCCGTTCAGGTAACGGTTGCCATAGGCCACGGCGCTTTGGTGCTCCATACCCAGGTGCGGCGCTTCAACCAGCTTGAAATCGTCTTCATACCAGGGGAAGGGTCCAAACCAGTGTTCCATGGCTTTAAGCGTCATAGTTGCTTGCTTGAACTGGGACCTGGCTTTTTCAAGATTGTAGTCGAGCACCCAATAGCTGCAGTTCAGCCTGCCTTTCTCACCCTCAAAGCCTTCCGTGAAATTTACATAGTAGCCGATATAGGGGATGATGTTGTAGCTATTGATCGGGTTCTGCACTTCCCAGGTATAGGTGGAAGTGCCATTGACTGACGTTTTACCTCTCAGTTGCCCGTTGCCGACTGCGACCATTGGATCAGGCACAGTAACACTAAGGCTGGCGCCATTATCGGGCTCATCGCTTTGATGATCCTTGCAAGGAAACCAGGAAGAGGCCCCAAGACCCTGGCAGGCAACGCTCATCCAGGGACGCCCTTTTTCATCTTTCTGCCAGATCCATCCTCCATCCCATGGCGGGCGGCGGGCCGCAACCGGCTCGCCATGGTAAACCATGGTAATAGAATGAACACTGCCTGTCTGCGCTTTAGGCAAGGGAATATGCCATACATTGCCTTCCCTGTAATGGGGCCTGGCGGGATAGCTGATGTAAAGCTTGTCGTCGTAAAAAAGGCTGTCGAGCTCGAGCGGCTGCTGGAGATCGATCTGCATATAATCAGTTCGCTGATCGGGCAGCACCTTGTATTCGATCGTCGTTTTTCCCTTGATGGATTTGGTATCAAAATCGGGCGTCACTGCTACCTCGTAGCGCAGCACATCCCACCAGGCCCGTTCAGGACCAATCGATCCGCGCAGGCTATCCTGCCGGGTGAAACCCTGTTTCTTGCTTAGTGGCTGGGCACAGGCATCGGGCAGAAAAAACGACCCGGCTGCTATAAAGAACAAAAGGAATAAATTGCTGTTCATGATTGTATTGGGGGTTCAATAACAAATACTTGTCTAATTTAGACTGCTTTTAATAAACTCATGCTCCGCCGGTGTAAATATTTCATCCTCCTGTTCTGCCTGGCATCCCTGTTCAGCTCCTGCTACAACAGTGAAAAGGCCCAGGAGAACTTTTTTCATTACAACGAGTTTTCCGGCATAGCCTCCCTTGATCCTGCCCAGGCAAAGAACCAATCGATCATGTGGGCCGTGCACCAGCTCTACAATACCCTGGTAGAGGTCGATAGCCAGCTCCATCTCAAACCCTCGCTGGCCACCCGCTGGGAGGTATCGCCTGATAAGCTCAGCTATACGTTTTACCTGAGGCCGGATGTATTCTTTCACGACTCGCCCTGTTTCTCCGGCGGGAAGGGTCGCCGCATGACGGCCAGGGACGTAGCTTATAGCCTCCGCAGGATCATCGATAAGCAAACTGCCAGTCCCGGCGCCTGGATCTTCAATGCAAAAGTCGATTCTGTAAAACCTTTTGAAGCCGTCAACGATACAGTGTTCAGGTTGAACCTGCTCAGGCCTTACCAGCCTATACTGGGCATCCTTTCGATGCAGTACTGCTCTGTAGTGCCGGAGGAAGCGGTAAGCTTTTGGGGTACGAATTTCCGTCGCAACCCCGTTGGCACCGGTCCCTTTCGCTTTGTTGCCTGGGAAGAAGGGCAGGCCCTGGTGCTGAACAGGAATGCACATTATTTTGAAACCGATGAAAACGGTAATAAGCTGCCTTATCTTGACGGCGTAAGGATTAATTTCTTTGACAGCAAGGCTACTGAGTTCCTGCTGTTCAGGCAGGGAAAGCTGGATTTTGTCAACGATATCGACGCGTCTTTCAAGGATGAGGTGCTTACCAAGGGAGGCGACTTGCGGAAGGAATGGCAGGAGAAGATACGGCTGCACACGCATCCCTATCTCAACATAGAATACTTTGGCATACTGGTCGACAGCACCAATGGACTTCTGAAAAACTCGCCGCTGCGTTTGCGAAAGATAAGGCAGGCCATCAACCACGGCATCGACCGGAAAAAAATGGTACTATACCTTCGCAACTCGCTCGGTATACCGGCTGAAGCCGGTTTTGTGCCAGCCGGGCTTCCTTCTTTCAATGATACGCTGGTAAAGGGTTATGCCTATGATCCCAAAAAAGCGAGGGAACTCCTGGCCGAAGCAGGTTTCAGGGGAAAGCCATTGCCACCGGTGAGGCTGCAGACCATACCCAACTATGCGGATATCGCCAATTATGTGGCGAGAGAGCTGGAAGAGATTGGCTTGAAGGTCCAGGTGGATGTAGTACAGAAATCACTGTTGCTGCAGCTAACCTCCAATTCGCAAACAGGCTTTTTCAGGGGAAGCTGGATTGCCGACTATCCCGATGCAGAAAACTACCTATCGGTCTTTTACTCTAAAAACCCGGCACCGCCGAACTATACCCGGTATAACAATGAGGGGTTTGATGAGGTATTCGAACGTGCGCTGGCCGAAACGGACGATTCGTTGCGTTATGCCCTGTACCGCCGAGCCGACCAGATCATGATGGAGGATGCACCCGTGGTGCCGCTTTGGTACGACGAGGTTGTTCATTTGGTACAGCCCGATGTAAAAGGATTCAAGCCAAATGCATTGAACCTTCTGGAGCTTCGAAGAGCAAAAAAAGAAAAGGGGCAGCAGGGTAGCGGTACGCAATGACCGCTGAAAAACACCCCGCTCCGGCCTTAGTCCTCGTCCTCTTCATAATACGCATCTTCACTATTGTTATAGTGCTTTTCCCAAACTTCCACCATTTCATCGCTGAGGCATTCGATGATATCGTAGAGCTTGTCGTTCTTGCGCTTCCATTCCGTGATCAGCTCATCCTGGTATTTAAAAACATACATGCAATGGTCGCTCTCAACGGTTACTTTGATGAGCTCAACCGGTGAATCAATCTGCTCCTGTACCAGGTAATAACATCCGGGTTCCAGCAATCCATACGAATACATACACGTCCTCCTTTTGGTGGTTTTTTTAACGGTTACTATGGGTCAGTAAGTAAGTAAATGAACAGGTTGATGGTCCTTCAGCTATTGCCGTATACGGCAGCCCGGCTATAACCCGCGCCAAAATTAGGGGTTTTGGGTTGAAGCCCGGGGTAAACCCGGAAAGAAAA
>DASTPZ010000158.1:0-3304 GCA_035761965.1 Flavisolibacter sp.
GTCGGCTTATAACCAGTACAGCTATCCGCAGCTTGATACATTGCTCGACTTTCTTGCGGTTGCTGTTGATCCGAGGGATGGTTCGATCTGGGGTGGCTCCTACGGCGGCGGACTGCTGCACATAGAGGGAAACAACCAGCTGCGCATCTACAAGCAGAACAGTCCTATCGGCCCTACTGTAGGCGATCCTACCAGCTACCGGGTCGCAGGCCTGGCCTTTGATGCGGAGCAACAACTCTGGGTAGCTAATTTCGGCGCAGACCGGCAGCTGCATGTGCGCAAGAACGACGGAACCTGGCAATCGTTCAGTGCTCCCTTCACACTCAACCTCAATGCGGCCGCTCAGATCGTGATCGACGATGCCAACCAAAAATGGATAGCATCTCCGCTCGGCAACGGACTCATGGTTTTTGACCACAACAGTACCCTTGACAACCCCAACGACGACAGATGGCGGCTTTACCGTCCGGGCGCGGGCTCGGGCAATCTGCCTTCATCCGAGGTAACAAGCCTGGCCAGGGACAGAAGCGGTTTTATCTGGGTAGGCACAACAGATGGCATTGGCGTGATCCAGTGCCCGCAGGAAGCTTTTCTCACCGGCTGCGATGCTATATGGCCAATTATCAAGGATGGAAATTTCGCCAATTACCTTTTCAAAGGACAAATTGTACGGAGCATCGCGGTCGATGGCGCAGACCGCAAATGGATAGCCACAGGAGGTGGCGCCTGGCTTGTATCTCCGGACGGCGACAAGGTGATCGCGCATTTTACTGAGGGTAACAGCCCGCTGCTGAGCAATGATGTGAGGGCCATAGCCATTGACGGCGCTAGCGGAGAGGTTTATTTCGCCACAGCCAACGGCATCTGCTCCTTCAGGGGATCTTCCACTGAGGCCGGAGAAAATAAAGGTGATGTACTGGTTTATCCCAATCCTGTACCTCCCGGCTTTGATGGCAGCATTGGTATCAGGGGACTTCCGGAAAACAGCATTATCAAGATAACTGAAAGCAATGGCAGGCTGGTTTTTCAAACCCGTGCCCTTGGCGGACAGGCCATATGGAATGGCCGGGATATAAAAGGCAATAAGGTTGCTACTGGCATCTATCTTGTACTGGCTGTAGATGAAGGAAAGCAGGAAAAAGCTGTTTCCAAGATCGTATTCATATCCCGCTAGGCGCACCTGCCTGAAGCAGGAATCAACCAGTTGTTATGCTTCACAAAACAAAAGGCATTGTTCTCAGGTCTGTAAAATATGGCGAGACCAGTCTTGTTGCTACTGTCTTTACCGAGCTATTCGGCCTTCAGTCCTATCTTGTCAATGGCGTACGCACGGCAGTGAAAAAAGGTGCGGCCAAAGCCAGTCTATTTCAGCCTGCTGCCATCCTCGACCTGGTAGCTTACCGTAACGAATTCAAGAACCTGCAAAGGATCAAAGAGTTCAGGTGGGCCTATTTATACCAGCATGTGCTCTCTGATATCCGTAAAAATGCCGTTGCACTTTTCATGATCGAGCTGCTTGGCAAATGCCTGAAGCAACCCGAAGCCAACCCGGATCTTTTTTATTTCACTGAAGATGCGCTCAGGCACCTTGATGATGCCTCGGATACCGTAACCGCTAATTACCCGCTTTTTTTTGCCCTTCACCTGGCTGTATTTTTTGGATTCAGGATCAGTGATGAATACTCCGAGGAACATCATTACCTCGACCTCGAGGAGGGAGGCTTTGTACGGGATCAGCCCGCCCATAGCTATTACCTGCAGGATAAGGAGGCCGCGGCAGTTTCTCATATTCTCAAGATCATGCAGCCGGGAGAACTTGAAGACCTGGCATTGAACCAGGAGACCCGCAGGCGGATGGTGCATGCCCTCGAGGAATATTATGCGCTGCATATACCGGATTTTGGTACAATGCGCACACTTCCTGTTTTGAGGGAGATCATGAGCTGACCTCGGCGAGGGAGGACTTATTTGAGTATTGATGATTTGAATTTTCCCCTTTCTTCCGTAAGCACTACAAGCCCCGGATTCTTTCCTTTTTCAAAGCTGCCCAGCTTTCCTTCCATTTGCAGGGCCTTTGCGCCATTGATAGTGGCCCAGGCCAGGACCTCTTCCAGACCCAGCAAAGGGAAATTCTCTAGCAGGGTATTGATCTCCTCGACGATGCTGAGCTGCCAATTGCTGGCCAGGCTGTCGGTTCCCAGCACGATGGCAGCATTCTTTTCTCGCAGCATGGCTACCGGTGGGAGGGCTTTTTCGATGTAGAGGTTGGCATTGATGCAAAGGCAAAAATATGGCAATGGACCTGAGCGGCCCGCCTGCTCCATCACAAAATCAGCATCGTTCTCACCCATGAATGTATTGTGGACCAGTATCAGACTGGCTGCGTTGCTGAGCAGGCTATAGCAAGACCGGATGCTGCTAAGCCCGGAGGGCCGGTGATGGCTGTTATCGATGTTCATTAGTTTGTACATCCGGTTGAAATCGCCGGTACCGTGGAGGAAGAACTCGTCTTCAAAAGCGGTTTCCTGGTTGTGCATGCTCACCACGCGGTTGCGGTATTGAGCCTGCAATAGCTCCCACAAGGCTTTTGAGACAGAGTAAGGTGCATGGGGAACTATGGAAGTAGCAGCCATTCCTCCCGGCAGCTCAGAGAATTGTTTGAACAGGTCCAGGGAGCGGTTGAACCTTGCCTCCGCAATGGAGGGCAGCCAACCGCTTGCCTCAATGAAATTATAGTATTGCAGATGGCCTTTTTTCTTTTGCGAAAGGGTAAGGGCAGTATTGCAGATATCTCCCACTGCAACGATGCCGCTTTGGATCATTTCCTCTTCTGCGTATGAAATGGCCTGTATGATCTCCGCTTCTGTATGATGCCTGCCAGTTACGATCCTGTACACAAAATCTACCAGGCCCGTACCCTCTGGGATCATTCCCTTCATATGGCTTAGCTCGAGGTGACAGTGACAGTTAACAAATCCCGGAACGAGGATGCCCTCAAGTCTTTGCACACTGTCGCCAGCCTCGGCCGAAGGCACCAGGTCTATCACCTCTCCTTCTGATCCAATGATCAGCACCTGGTCTTCGACCAGCCTGTACCCGGTAAAAATGCGGTCGGCACTGAATTTCCTGTACTGCATGAAGCCTCTAAAATACGCCCTTCTTAACGTTCGTATTCATCCGGCAATCTGTAATTTTGCCAGCTAATTTTAGCCATGCTCGATAAACTGGAAGCCATAAAAGCAAGATTCGACGACCTGGGTGTTTCCCTTACAAACCCGGAAATCATCAGTGACAATAAAAAATT
>DASTPZ010000159.1:0-14711 GCA_035761965.1 Flavisolibacter sp.
GGCAAGCGCATTGGCTGTCTTTTTCTCAATCCCAGCATGCGTACGCGCCTCAGCACCCAGGTCGCTGCCCAGAACCTGGGTATGGAAGCCATCATCTTTAATGTAGGCAGCGAAGGATGGGCGCTTGAGTTCGAGGAAGAAGCCATCATGAGCGGCAATACTGTAGAGCATGTAAAGGATGCCGCACCCATCATGGGAAACTACTTCGATATTCTTGCCATCAGGACCTTTCCCTCACTTAAGAACAGGGAGGACGATTACAGCGAGCTCTATATAAAACAGTTTATAAAATACGCAGGCATACCGATAGTGAGCCTCGAAAGCGCCACGCTTCACCCATTGCAAAGCCTTACCGATATCATTACCATCAGGGAAAGCTTCAAGCAAAAAAGAAAACCAAGGATCGTGCTAACCTGGGCGCCGCATGTAAAGCCGCTTCCGCAATGCGTGGCCAACAGCTTTGCCCAATGGGTGAACGCCTGGGGAGAAGCGGATTTTGTGATCACCCATCCAGAAGACTATGAGTTGGATGAACAGTTTACCAGGGGCGCTTCGGTCCTGTATAACCAGGACGAAGCCTTGCGCGATGCTGATTATGTATATGTAAAGAACTGGAGTACTTTCCAAGACTATGGAAAGATCTATAACAACGATCCCGGGTGGATGATGACCAATAAAAAGCTTTCGCTTACCAATAGCGCCAAGGTGATGCACTGCCTGCCGGTAAGGCGGAACGTGGAGCTAAGCGACGAAATATTGGATGGGCCAAACAGCCTTGTGACGATGCAGGCATCCAACAGGGTTTGGGCCGCCCAGGCAGTGCTCAGCGAAATAATCGGATCAAAGAATGGATAGACTGATTGTAATCAAGATCGGTGGAAACATCATCGACAATGAAGAAAAGCTGGGCGATTTCCTCCAGCAATTTGCCGCCATCGATAATCATAAGATCCTGGTGCATGGAGGAGGAAAGCTGGCCACGAAGCTCGCAGAGCAGATGAACCTGCCACAGCAGATGGTCGATGGCCGCCGAATTACCGACGCCGATACGCTAAAGGTGGTAACCATGGTCTATGCGGGATATATCAACAAACAGGTGGTTAGCCTGCTCCAGGCCAGCGGCTGCAACGCCATTGGATTAAGCGGCGCAGACGGCAATTCGGTAAGGGCGCACAAAAGGGAGAATGCCGGCAGGGACTACGGCTTCGCCGGCGATGTGGATGAAGTAAATGCCTCTCTTCTTTATACCTTGCTGCACCAGGGACTGGTGCCCGTTATGGCGCCTATAACGCATGACCGGCAAGGCCAGCTTCTTAATACCAATGCAGATACCGTGGCCCAGGAAGTAGCCAAGGCTCTGGCAATACACTTCAGGGTCGACCTGATCTATTCGTTCGAAAAAGAAGGCGTGCTGCTGGATGTAAACGATCCATCGAGCCTGGTTGGCAGGATCGATCCTTCATCGTACCGGCTGCTCAAAGAAAAAGGGGCCATATTTGCAGGCATGATCCCCAAGCTCGATAATGCCTTCGAGGCATTGCAGCAAGGCGTGGACCGGGTGATCATAGGCAAGGCAGAAGACATTTCTCAATTAATCAGCGGTGAAAAAGGAACAATCATCATTAAAGGATAACACAGTCTCCGCGGTCGGCCTCCTGAAGGCGCTGATCGCGCGTCCCTCCTTTAGTAAGGAAGAGGACGAAACGGCTTCCCTTATCGCGGGCTTTTTAACCGAAAGAAATATTGATTGCCGCCGGCACCTTAACAATATCTGGGCTCTTAACCGGTTCTTTGATGCGGCCAAGCCTACCATTCTTTTAAACTCGCACCACGACACGGTAAGGCCAAACAAAGGCTATACGCTCGATCCCTTTTTACCACTGGAAAAAGACGGCAGGCTCTTTGGGCTGGGAAGCAATGATGCCGGTGGATGTTTAGTTTCATTGATCGCGGCTTTTCTTCACTTTTATAACCGGCAGGACCTGCCCTTCAACCTCGTTCTGGCAGCTACAGCCGAAGAGGAGATCTCGGGCAGGAACGGTGTGGAAGCCTTGCTGCCAGTGCTGCCACCCATCGATTTTGCGATCGTTGGCGAACCAACCCTTATGCAGATGGCTGTGGCGGAAAGAGGGTTGATGGTGCTTGATTGCATAGTCCAGGGAAAGGCCGGGCATGCGGCAAGAAACGAAGGAGAGAACGCTATCTATAAAGCCATGATGGACATCGAATGGCTGTACGTGTACCGTTTTGAAAAAGTTTCATCCTTACTGGGACCTGTAAAGCTTACGGTTACCTCAATCGAAACAGAGAATAAGGCGCACAATATCGTACCCTCCGAGTGCAGGTTTGTTGTTGATGTAAGACTCAATGAGCTCTATACTCCCGAAGAGGTGATCGCCACCATCAGGGCCGGCATCCAAAGCAAAGCAGAGCCTCGCAGCACGCGCCTGCGCGCTACGGCTATCGAACTGGACCATCCCCTGGTAAAAGCCGGGCTCTCGCTTGGCCGCGGTTATTACGGATCGCCTACCACATCGGACAAAGCGCTGATGCCTTTTCCATCGCTTAAGATAGGCCCTGGCGACTCTGCCAGGAGCCATACAGCGGATGAATTCATCCACCTGTCGGAAATAGCCGAGGGGATCGAACTCTATATTGCATTATTAAACAGGATCATCTTATGAAGCTTTGGCAAAAAGAAAACACTGCCGTCTCCGGCCTTATCGAAAAATTTACGGTCGGCAGGGATAAGGAATTCGACCTGCTGCTGGCGAAGTACGATGTACAGGGCTCCATTGCCCATGTGACCATGCTCGGCGAAACGGGACTTATGACCCCGGAAGAGGCAGCAATGGCAGTGAATGCGCTGAAAGATATTGCCGGCGAAATAGAAGGGGCCGGATTCACTATACAGGATGGCATAGAGGACGTTCATTCGCAGGTTGAATTCATGCTTACCGAGCGCATAGGAGATACCGGGAAGAAAATTCACAGCGGCCGCAGCCGCAACGACCAGGTTGCCGTGGATATCAAGCTTTACCTGAGAGCCGCGATTCTGGAAATAAAAGAGGAAACACTGAAGCTGTTCGACCTGCTCATCAAACAGAGCGAGTCGCACAAGCACAAGCTGCTGCCCGGTTATACCCATTTGCAAATCGCCATGCCCTCCTCCTTCGGGCTGTGGCTTGGCGCCTATGCCGAAAGCCTCGTGGATGATCTGGAAATGCTGGCAGCCGCGTATTCGATCACCAATAAAAATCCTTTAGGAAGCGGCGCCGGTTATGGCTCTTCCTTTCCGCTCAACAGGCAGCGGACAACAGAGCTGCTCCGCTTTTCTTCCCTTCATTACAATTCGGTATATGCCCAGATGAGCCGCGGCAAAACCGAAAAAGCCGTTGCCATGGGAATCAGCTGCATAGCCTCCACCCTGGGAAGGCTGGCAATGGATTGCTGTCTTTACCTCAGCCAGAATTTCGGCTTTATCTCGTTCCCGGCAGAGCTTACAACCGGAAGCAGCATCATGCCGCACAAAAAGAACCCAGATGTGTTCGAGCTCATCAGGGCGAAGTGCAACCGCATACAGTCAGTGCCGAACGAGCTCGCCCTGTTGCTGGCCAACCTGCCTTCGGGTTATCATCGCGACCTCCAGCTTACCAAAGAGATCCTCTTTCCTTCCATCGAAGAACTGAAGGCCTGTTTGCAGCTGGCTACACTCATGCTATCGAACCTCGAAGCGAAGGATAATATCCTCGCAGACGAAAAATACAGGTACCTGTTCAGCGTGGAGGCTGTGAACGAGCTGGTAAATAAGGGGCTTCCGTTTCGAGAGGCTTATAAGCAAGTGGGTAACCAAATCGAAAGCGGACAATTCAATTACGATATTTCCAAAGGCCTGCATCATACCCATGAAGGCAGCATCGGCAATCTTCAGAATGATGCCATCAGGGAACTGATGAAAAAGACCGTCGAAAAATTTGGCTGAGACCAGGGTTCTGCTTTCCCAAAACCCTTATTTTCATATAAACATTCTGCTATATGAAAAAGTTCCTGATCGGTCTCTTCCTTTTACCCTCATTCGTATTTGCGCAGGATTGCGGCAATTATTTCTACCTCACCAACAATGGCCAGGTTCAAATGAAGGTTTATGATAAGAAAGGCAAGGAAAGCGGCACGCAAACCTGGAAAATAACCGATGTAAAAAAAGATGGTAAAGCCGTTGTATCAACCGTCAACGCCTCCTTCACCGATGAAAAAGGAAAAGAGCTGACCAAAAGCTCCGGCAGCTATCGTTGCGAAAACGGCATGCTCAAGGCCGATGTGCGCATGTCGATGCCGCAGGAACAAATGCAGGCTTACAAAGATGCCGAAGGCCAAGTGGAGACGGTTTATCTCGAATATCCCGCCAAGCTCACTACCGGACAAAGCCTGAACGATGCAGATTTCACCATGAACCTTCAAATGAAGAATGGCGTGGGTACTACAAAGGTCAGCTTCAAGGAAGTAAACCGCAAAGTTGGAAATAAGGAAAGCATTACAACGCCTGCAGGCACCTGGGAGGCCTATATCATTACTTACGATGCTACTTTCAGAACCGAAATAGGCGGCATAGGCATTCCTTTTCAACTTTCAGGGAAGGAATGGTTCGTCCCCCAGCTGGGCATTGTAAAAACGGAAACTTATAACAAAAATGGAAAGCTGATCGGCTCCTCTGTACTCAGCTCAATTACGAAATAATCTGCGCGTCAAGCCTCGATATGCAAACACCGAGACTTTGCTTCCAGTTGGTCGGCGTTATGCCATAGGCCTGGCTGATCTTGGTCTTGTCCATCACCGAATAGGCAGGTCTCCTGGCCGGTGTGGGATATTGTTCCGTAGCAATCGGGTTTACCTGGCAAGAAGCGCCGGTAAGCTCCCTGATGGCAAGGGCGAAATCGAACCAGCTGATGATGCCTTCATTGCTGAAATGATAGATCCCCGGCTGCCATTCGGGAGCTTCCACGATGACCATGATCAATGCAGCCAGGTCGGCGGCATAGGTTGGTGAGCCAAACTGGTCGCTTACAACATTGATAGACTCCCTTTCCCTCATCAGGCGCATCATGGTCTTTACAAAATTTTTCCCGTACGACGAGTAGACCCAGGAAGTGCGGATAATGATCGAATCCGGGTTTTGTTCAAGTGCCAGCTTCTCGCCCAGCAGCTTGCTTGCACCATAGGCATTAACAGGGTCGACAGCATCGGTTTCAGTTAGAGGCTTATTTGTCAAACCATTGAAGACATAGTCTGTAGACACATGCAAGAACCGGGTCCCAAACTCCCGGCACAGGGCTGCCAGCATGCCCACGGCCATGCCATTGATATCGTTCGCTGCCTCCCTGTCGCTCTCGGCCTGGTCTACCGCAGTATAAGCCGCGCAGTTGAGCAGAAAAGATGGCTTTAGCTTTTCGAACTGGTTCCGGACCACCGCTTCGCTGTTAATTGGCATCTCCTGCCGATCGAAAAAAGCAAAATTGTAGCCGGGATAGGCAACCGCCAAATCCCTAAGCTCACTGCCCAGCTGGCCATTGCTGCCGGTTACTATGATTGTTCTATTCATCAGGATGCAAATTCAAATGTATTCCGGCAGGCCGCAATGCCGGGAAGAATGAGGTCCTTTTCCGAAACAATTTCTTTACCGGCCGGAATTTTCCAATCGATGGCCAGCTGCGGATCATTGAAATGAATACCACCCTCGCTCTCCTTGTTATACAAAGCATCACATTTATACATCACGATAGCCGTTTCGCTGAGCACGGAAAAACCATGCGCGAAACCGGCAGGTATAAGAAGCTGCTTTTTGTTATCGGCCGTTAGCTCGATGGCAAAATGCTGTCCAAAGCTGGGCGAGCCTTTCCTGATATCGACCGCCACGTCGAGTATGCGCCCCTCAAGAACCCGAACCAGCTTGGTCTGGGCATGAGGGTTAAGCTGGTAATGAAGCCCCCGGATGACACCGTAGGAAGACTTGGACTGATTGTCCTGCACGAACCGCATGGCGGCTCCTGCCTGGCGAAAGACCTCTTCGTTGTATGCTTCGTAAAAATAACCCCTGCTGTCTTCGAACACTCTTGGTTCAAAAACAAGCAGCCCGGGAATATCGGTTGTAGTAAAAGGCATATTAAAAACTCCAGTATGGCCTGTTTGTAATTTTACCGCGGTAAGCCCCTTTGAGATCGGCAATCAGGGCATGGGGCTTGGATATGGAAGAAAAATAGGCATCATCAAGCCCCGCATAAGGTTCATGACATACGCTCACGATCACGGCGTCATAATCATCTGCCAGCCTTTCGGCCAAACCGAAACCATACTCATGCTGCAGCTCGCTGCTATCGGCATGCGGGTCGACTACATCCACATTCAGAAAAAATTCTTTCAGCTCCCTTACCACATCAGCCACTTTTGAATTGCGTATATCGCTTACATTTTCCTTGAATGTTGCACCCATCACCAGCACCTTGGCCTGCTTTACATCAGAAACATGGCTGATGATATGCCTTACCACTTTACGGGCCAGGTAGATCGACATGTTATCGTTGATCTGGCGGCCGGCGAGGATAACCCTTGGATTGTAGCCAAGCTCACTGGCCTTATAGGTAAGGTAATAGGGGTCAACACCAATGCAATGCCCTCCTACCAGCCCCGGTGTGAACTTGAGAAAGTTCCATTTCGTACCGGCGGCTTCGAGCACCTCGTAGGTGTTGATGTTCATTTTGTCGAAGATGATCGACAGCTCATTCATCAGGGCTATGTTGAGGTCGCGCTGTGTATTCTCGATGATCTTGGCTGCTTCCGCCACCTTGATGGATGAAGCCCTGTGTACACCGGCCTTTACCACCAGCTCGTAAACGCTTGCGATGGTATCGAGCGATGAAGCATCGCAACCCGAAACCACTTTTACGATGGAAGCTAGGGTATGCTGCTTGTCGCCGGGGTTGATGCGCTCCGGCGAATAACCCAGTTTGAAATCGGTAATATTTTTAAGCCCGGACAATTTTTCGATGATAGGCAAGCAATCTTCCTCAGTACATCCGGGATAGACCGTGGATTCGTACACGACATAGTCGCCTTTCTTTATCACCTTGCCGATGGTTTCGGATGCCCGCTTCACAGGTGTGAGGTCAGGAACATTATGGTCATCCACGGGCGTAGGCACGGCTACAATAAAGAACCTTGCCTGCTTCAGCACTTCAAGGGAGTCGGTAAAGGTGATGTCGCAACCCTCAAAAGCCTGCTTGTCCAGCTCATTGCTCGGGTCTATCCCCTGCTTCATCAGCTCAACCCGCTGGGGATTGATATCGAAGCCTATCACTGAAAGCTTTTTTGCAAACTCGAGTGCGATGGGAAGCCCCACATATCCCAAACCGATCACGGCCAGCTTTTCCTTTTTATCGAGTAGTTCCTGGTACATGGATAAGAGAACTTGGTTGGTTGTGTTTGAGGCTGCTGTTCACGAAACAAGATACACAGCGCCTTGAAGGATGTGATCCGGAGATTACCGGGATACCGGCGATGCGCCCGCTGGTATCCCGGTGCCCGGTTATTTATTTTGCGCTGGCAAATTCCTTAGGCTGTTTTGACCATTCTTCCTGCGGCAAGGATTTGAAATAGCTGTATGTTTTAGCCAGGCCTTCCTTGCGGTGAATGGTAGGCTGCCATCCCAGCAGTTCCCTTGCCTTGGTGATATCCGGCTTCCGCTGTTTCGGATCGTCCGCCGGCAGCGGCTTATAGCTGATCTTCACCTTGTTCCCGGTAAGCGCTAGCACTTCTTCGGCAAAATCCCTGAGGGATATCTCATCGGGGTTGCCGATGTTCACCGGAAGGGCATAGTCGCTGAGCAGCAGGCGGTAGATACCTTCCACCAGGTCGTCCACATAGCAGAAGGAACGGGTTTGCGATCCATCGCCAAAAACGGTGAGGTCTTCTCCGCGAAGGGCCTGGCCGATAAAGGCAGGCAATGCCCTTCCGTCGTTCAGCCGCATACGGGGACCATATGTATTGAATATCCTGATGATCCTTGTCTCCACACCATGAAAAGTATGATAGGCCATGGTGATGGACTCGAGGTAACGCTTGGCTTCGTCGTACACGCCGCGGGGACCTACGGGGTTCACATTGCCCCAGTACTCCTCCGTTTGCGGGTGTACCAGTGGATCGCCATAAACCTCGCTGGTGGAGGCGACCAGTATCCTGGCATTCTTTGCCTTGGCAAGACCCAGACAGTTATGCGTTCCCATAGCGCCCACCTTGAGGGTCTGGATGGGTATCTTAAGATAATCGATCGGGCTGGCCGGCGATGCAAAGTGCAGGATATAGTCGAGCTCACCCGGAATATGAATGAACTTGGTTACATCGTGATTATAGAATTCGAACTCCTTCAGCTTGAACAGGTGCTCGATATTCCTGAGGTCTCCGGTGATGAGATTATCCATCGCGATCACCCGGTATCCTTCCCTGATGAACCTATCGCACAAATGCGAGCCGAGAAAACCGGCTCCGCCTGTGATGAGAACTCTTTTGCTCATTAAACAAGTTTTGGTTGGTTCACTAAAGGACGGCCTATGCTTTCATAATGGAAGCCCTTCTTTTCAATAGCCTGCACATCGAATACATTACGGCCATCAAAGATCACGGGATCCTTCAGTAGGTGAAGCATTTTATCGAAGTCGGGTGTCCTGAACTCGTTCCACTCCGTAGCGATGATCAGCGCATCGGCATTCTCAAGACATTCATACTGTGTTTCGGTATAGGTGATCTTGTCACCCACTACGCCTTTTACATTCGCCATGGCTTCCGGGTCGAAGGCAGAAACAGTAGCGCCGCCCTTTAAAAGCGCTTCGATGATCTCAAGCGCCGGAGCTTCCCTGATGTCGTCGGTATTGGGCTTGAAGGCCAGTCCCCATACCGCGAAATGCTTTCCTTGCAGGTTGCCGAAATAACGGTTGATTTTCGTAACGAGGTGAGACTTCTGCTTTTCGTTCACATCGGTTACCGCGTTCAATATCTTGAAATCATATTTCACTTCCTTGGCCGAGTGCATCAGCGCCTTCACATCTTTTGGAAAGCAGCTGCCGCCATAACCGATGCCGGGGAAGAGGAAGCGCTTGCCGATCCTGTCGTCTGAACCGATGCCCCTGCGCACCATGTCGACATCTGCGCCCAGGCGCTCGCACATCTGAGCGATCTCGTTCATAAAGGATATCTTGGTTGCCAGGAAGGCATTGGCTGCATATTTCGTAAGCTCGGCAGAGCGTTCGTCCATGAAGATGATGGGGTTACCCTGGCGCACATAAGGAGCATAAAGCTCAGAAAGCAGCTTCTGCGCCCTTTCCGATGTAGTACCGATAACGATACGGTCTGGCTTCATGAAATCTTCAACCGCCACACCCTCTCTCAGGAATTCAGGATTGGATACCACATCGAACTCGCCGCTATAATTCTTGGCGATGGCAGCGTGCACTTTTTCGGCGGTACCTACGGGCACGGTGCTTTTATCGATAATGATCTTGTAATCGGTGAGCAGCTTGCCAATGTGTTCAGCCACTCCCAGCACATACTGCAGGTCGGCTGATCCGTCCTCGCCGGGAGGCGTGGGAAGGGCCAGGAATACGATCTCCGCGTGCTCCAGACCTTCGGAAAGATTCGTGGTAAAGGAAAGACGCTCTTCCTTGAGGTTTCGCTCAAATAGCTTTTCGAGGCCTGGCTCGTAAATGGTGATCTGTCCATTACGGAGCTTGGCAACCTTACGGTCGTCAATATCCACACAACACACATGGTTACCGGTTTCAGCCAGGCAGGTGCCTGTTACCAAACCTACATATCCTGTACCTACTACTGTAATTTTCATGATGTACGCTTTATTGATTCAAGAATTCTAAAACTGATGATGTAATAAAGGACAATTGGTCCCCGTTTAGTTCGGTGTGCATAGGAAGGGATATGACGCGCTCCGTAAGCCAATCTGTTACAGGAAGATGCGTATCCGATGAATTAAACTGTGCAAACATTTTCTGACGGTGCGCCGGCACAGGGTAATAGATCATCGACGGGATATTCCGCGCTGCAAGATAATCATGCAATTTGTTTCTATCAATACCTTCTAGTATGAGGGTATACTGGTGAAAAACGTGCCTGGAATAAGGCGCGCGGAAGGGTACAGTTACCCCGGCCTGGCCCCTGAAAGCCTTATCATAATGATCGGCTGCGCTGATCCGGGCGTCGATATACTGATCAAGGTAACGGAGCTTTACCTCCAATATGGCTGCCTGGATCGTATCAAGCCGGCTGTTGCAACCCACCATATCGTGGTAGTAACGCTTGCTTTGTCCGTGGTTGGCCACCATGGCCAACTTTGCAGCCAAGGCTTCGTCGTTGGTGAGGATGGCACCGCCATCGCCGTAGCCACCAAGATTTTTTGAAGGGAAAAAAGAAGTTGTACCAATGGTGCCGATAGAACCTGTTTTTTGCCTGCGGCCATCTGAAAAATAGAACTCGGAGCCGATCGCTTGTGCATTGTCCTCGATCACGTGAAGCTTATGCGCTGCGGCTATCTTCATGATCTCTTCCATATTGGCAGCCTGTCCGTACAGGTGCACCGGCACTATGGCCTTTGTTTTAGGTGTGATGGCCTTTTCAATAGCTGCTGGATCAATGCAAAAGGTCTTTGGATCCACCTCTACAAAAACAGGCTTCAGCCTTAAAAGAGCTACCACTTCCGTTGTGGCGATATAGGTAAAGGAAGGCGTTATCACTTCGTCTCCTGGCTGGAGGTCCAGGGCCATCATGGCAATTTGGAGGGCATCGGTACCATTTGCGCAGGGAATTACATGCTTTACTCCGTGGTAGGCAGCCAGCGCCTCGGCAAAACTCCTCACCTGGGGGCCATTGATAAAGGCACTGCTTTCAAGCACATTCAGCACGGCAGTATCGATCTCATTCTTGATCTTTTTATACTGCTGCTTCAGGTCAACCATTTGTATGGGTTGCATCAGGAAAAGTTTACGGTTTAAAGGTGCCCCGATGGCGCCAACCAGGTTGGCTACCTTCGTCAGGCGCGCAAAAATAGGGAAATATGCTTTGGAAGCAGTTTGCCTTTATTTTTGCCCCTTACCTAATTCCAGGAATTGTGGCATTTTTTTATACCATTTTCATCCGGTTGTATGTTGCAGGGATAAGGGTGGCCGGACTTGTAAATGCCAAGGCAGCGGAGTGGCATAAGGGCAGGAAAGGCCTTTTTGAAGATCTTGCAGCCCGTATAGCCCCCCAGGACCGGCTGATCTGGGTTCATTGTGCTTCGGCAGGAGAGCTCGAACAGGGGAAACCGGTAATTGAAGCGCTCAAGCGACAGTATCCACGCCATAAAATACTGGTAAGCTTTTTTTCACCTTCTGGCTATGCCGTGGGATTGAAATATAAGGAAGCCGACCTCATCTGTTACCTGCCTGCCGACACGGCCTCCAACGCAAAGCGGTTTATCGGGATCGTTAAACCGGAGCTGGTTGTTTTTATCAAGTACGAATACTGGTATCATCACCTTTCAGCTCTTGCCTTTCGCCATATACCAGTATTGCTTGTTTCCGCCATCTTCCGCCCCGGGCAGGCTTTTTTTAAGTGGTATGGAAGCTTTTACAGGCAGATCCTTTTTTTGTTCAGGCATATTTTCGTGCAGGATGAAGAATCGCTCAACCGCTTGAAGAACGCCGGGATCAGCCACTGTTCGGTCAGCGGCGATACACGGTTCGACAGGGTGGCAAAGATCGCGCTGAACGCCGCCGATCTTCCGCTGATCGCTTCTTTTACAGGCGGTAGCCCCACCCTGGTAGCGGGCAGTACCTGGCCGGATGATGAGCAGCTGCTGGCAGCGTGCATCGGGAATTCCGTTCAAAAGCTCATTATCGCGCCCCACGAGATCAACGAGGGACATTTGGAGCAGATCGATAAATTGTTCCCCGACTCCATCCGTTATTCCTCCCTTGTTAAGGATTCTTCTCTCAAAGCACGGGTGCTCGTTATAGACAATATTGGCATGTTATCGAGGCTTTACCGCTATGGAACGCTCGCCTATATTGGCGGCGGATTCAATAAAAGCGGCATCCACAACACACTGGAGGCAGCCGTATGGGGCAAGCCGGTCCTCTTTGGACCGCAGTATCAAAAATTCAGGGAGGCAAGGGAATTGGTGGCTCTCTCGGCAGCATTCAGCGTCAGGGACCAGGCGGGCCTGCAGCAAAAGCTGGCACAATGGCTTGAAAACGAGGCTGAGCAGGAAAAAGCAGGACTGGCTGCCGGACGGTATGTTCAGGAAAACACCGGTGCTACCGGCAGGGTGCTGGAGTATGTTCAGGCGAACCGTCTTCTGACCAGTTGATAAAAATGCTGAACGATCTCCCTGTTGTCGTTCCAGCCAAGCTTGAACTTGAGTTCACGGTTGATCCAGTATTCTGCTTCCGATAGGATCTGAAAGCTGTTGATGGTCTTGATACTGCGCTCGTACATGGCCTCATCGCCCCGGAACAGCTCATTCACAAAGCTGAAGCGGTCATTGATGCCTATTCCTTTGCGCAGGTCCTTGATCGGTGTTTCTTTAAGCAAGTGCACGACCTCGGTCTTCTCCTGCTTGAGACGGTCATTCAGCGATTCTTTTTTCTCCGCCAGGATCTCGTGCACTTCTTTTTTGAGCGGCTGCTGTGACAGTGTAGGCGCTTCTACAGTAGTACTGAACGCAGGATTAAGAACTTCAGCGGCAGGCTTATATACCGGCGGTTCAGACCTAACGGCAACATCCTCTGTAACCGCGGGCTTACGAAGATTATAGGCCTCTCGTTCATAAACAGGTGCGGGCTGAGGCGCCACGGCGGGTTCCTCGCGAACGGGGGGAACAGGCTTTGATTCCGAAACAGGCACATCCAGTGATGCCCTTGATACTTCCTCCGAAAAGTTCATATTAACGGGCAGTGTAACCGCGACCTTGGCTGTGCCCAGGCTGCCATTTTTCTGCTGAAGCTTTAGGAGCTCTGTTTGAAGCAATTGAACCGTAAGCAGCAATTGAGCGGGATTGCAGTGCTGCTGTCTCTGCTCGTACAACTTGTCGATGAGCGCCTGAATTCTTTCCATTGTTTATGGTACTTTCGCTGTTTAACGAATAGGATATACTGATCTAACGAAAAGATGTACCTAAAATTACTAAGAGATTGCCAATAGACACTTAAACAAGCCATATTTTCTCAAATGTTTATCGAACCGAACATCAAGGGAGAACGACGTGGAAGCATAGAGGTGATTTGCGGGTCCATGTTTTCCGGAAAAACAGAAGAGCTCATCCGCAGGCTGAAGCGAGCCAAGATCGCCAACCTGAGGGTAGAGATATTCAAGCCTGCCATTGACGTGCGCTACGACGAAATAAGGATCGTTTCGCACGACGAGAACGCGATCCTTTCCACTCCTATCGACAATTCGCAAACCCTTCTGCTGATGGGACAGGATGTCGATGTAATAGGTGTTGACGAGGCCCAGTTCTTTGACGACGAGATCGCGAACGTTTGTGATGAACTGGCCTTCAGGGGAGTGCGCGTGATCGTGGCCGGACTGGACATGGACTTTACAGGCAAGCCTTTCGGGCAAATGCCCTTCCTGCTGGCAAAGGCGGACTATATCACGAAGCTGCATGCGATCTGCGTGAAATGCGGCAACATCGCCAACTATTCCTACCGCATCATACCGAATGAAGAACAGATCATGCTGGGCGCAAAGAATGCTTATGAGCCGAGGTGCAGGAACTGCTACCGCCTTGATGGCGTGCTATCCTGAACCTATAGCGGCTTGCCTACGATGGTGCTCTTGCTTGTCATATTCATCGGGCTGCCGAACTTTTGCTCAACGCTTCCGTCTTCCATCAATCCTGTTTTGGCGTCGATCACAAACTCTCCGGTCTGGTCGCCGGTCACACCCTGTATATTGATGCTGGATTTTGATCCAACCGTCACGTTGTCGCCTTCTATCTTCTTAACAGTATATGTGGTATTGAACGACATGCTTCCGCCCATCTGGAGGGTTACTTTCTTATCCCAGCTATCACCCACCTTTACAGGCTTGTTGGGATAGATATTGAACGCGGGCGCAAAATTCTGCTTCATCGACTCGTCGTTGAACTGGGCAACGAACATCTGTCTCATGCCAGCTTTGAGCGACTCGTCTACCTTCATGCTGCTCACCATGGCCTCAGCCATTTCGGTAATGCCTTCTACCGAGAGGATATTTCCCTCAGCATCCACCTTCAAGGTAAAGCTCTTGCCTTTCATGGCGCCGAACATGCCCTGCATCATTGCGGCGGGATTTTCACCGGTAATACTGTCGGCAACCGGCTGATCGGTATCTACGTTAACATCACCATTTGGCAGGCTCATGTTCATAGCCAGCCTGTCGTAAGTGGCTTTAACTGTTTTTACATCGGCGCTGTCGTTAACCACCTCGAACCGGTAGTCGAATTTCATCTCAGTAGCCATTTTCTGACCGCCCATTTCCTGGTTCATCTTCGTATTCATAGTGTAGCGGTAGCCCTTCCCTTTTTCAAGGTTGAATTTTAAGACCTTGGCTTCGGAGTCGTTACTGCAGCCCTGGTTAACAATGACTGATGCGATCAGGGATAGAGATAAGATGATTCGTAAACCTTTCATATA
>DASTPZ010000160.1:0-25839 GCA_035761965.1 Flavisolibacter sp.
TTTATAATACTCAAGCAATAATTCATTTATTAACCAGTGTAAGCCGGGCTTAGAATATTCAGACAGATTAATTGGCCTAATAGCATTAGCTACCATAACTCTCAATTTGTCGAAATGATCCAAAGTGGAATATGAGCGAGCTAAGGCAGCTATCGAGGATTCATTTATATGTTTTGATAATGGCACGATTCAAATAATATCCACAAAATTAATGAATTAGGAGCAGATAATATGGCTTAAAATAGCTGTATTTTACCCGAAAAACATCGATGCCATCCGGGTTTCTCAGTGAACATAGTGTGGATTTACTCATAGTCCCAAAGTTTGCAGGCATGCTTCATGCCAAATTCACGACTGTAATTCCAATTTTTTATTGGGCGTCAAGAGAGGGCAATTCACTAGTGAAGAAATCGTTTAAACAGCCTGTTCGAATAGTTGCGCTTTATCCACGCAGGCCCAAAGTGACAGGAACCACAAGCGACTCTATTTATGTAAAATTTAATGAAGAACTGTTCTATTGGAATGAAGAATTTGCATTGGAAGGCATTCCAGTCTTCGCTGGAATGCCCTTAGCGAACTCGCTTGAAAACTTTCATTATCATACAAAATGCTTGTGGTTTAAAATTCATCGATTAGGACATGAAGAAACAATACTAATTGATTTGCATAATGAGAATTCAGTTCGAAGTACCAATATTTCTTCCATTCTTGAAGATGAGATTATTCAAACCATTTGGCATGAAACTAAAATTCTGGATTGGAGTTACTTTTGTAGGCTTATTAAAGAGATAAAGAGAAAAGCGGATTACAAATTTAATCGTAGTCGATTCAACAATATTAGTTACAAACCTGCATATTTCATTTTAATGGAATGAATAATTATGCGATCCTTTAGTAGGGTACTTATCAGGGTACTTTCTGATACCAATTATTACTAAATAACTACTACCAACCGACATGTTTTAGTAAGAATTAAACTTGTATTTGTAGTTTTCTAGTAATAATCTGTCTGTTTTTAGTACTAATGGGAGTCCCGTCCGGTCCGCAAATTGCAGCAAACGCTTTGTAAATATTTACAAAGCGTTTTTGCTTTTAAGTATCCTTCATTTAAAGCCATTCTTTCCAGAAATGCAACGATTGTGCGGTGCTACACGCTATCCTCTACACATCTAGCGCATTCAAGCGGATAGGGACTTATTAAACTGGCACACACGTGGTGATTACGACCATAGCTGATACTTGACTTTTTGTAAAGTATAGGTATACAAATTGTAAAATGAGTCTGGCTATTCAGAGCCTCCTATTCAGGAACTTTAAGCTTTACCGGCTTAACAGTTATGAAAATAGATTCATGTGTAAATCAGGGCGGGGGTGTTCTATCTGCAACCCTTTTTAGTGCTGTCTTTCTATCGATACTGTGCATGCTGCCTTGTCAAGGAAATGCACAAATCATAGACAGCTCGCTGATCAAAAAATTAATGCGTTCAAACGACGAAAGCAAGCTTCAACTAACGCAGCTGAACGCAGAGCTGCAAACCCTGAGGACGGAACTGATCAAAAAAAAGCAGTCAGGCACCGACAAATTCAGCTCGACTTCCCTGTTGATGGATGCAGTCATCAGCACCACAAACAATCTTCAGTCATTGGTGTTCAAAGAAAGTTATCGCAACCGTATCGCTTCTCTCAACAATCCAGCCAGCAATGAATTGGGCTTCAGTCTTGAGCTTGAAATACAGAATTCCCTGAAACCCTTATTGAATAAAGTCAAAAAAACTGATCCATCAAAGTTCAGTCAGGTCGTTAGCAGTTTTCTGCAGACCGGAAATCAAAACCCTCTTTCATTATTCCCGGCAGGTAATGTGTTTACAAGCATCATCGGGATGGTTGGCAACCTTACAGTCGCGGAAAAACGAGTTGGCAAGGACGATCTGGATGCTTTCATACGCAATATTGAAAAATACTTCAATCAATATGAGAGGCTTTACCAGGCGAATGTCAGCTTCAATAAAGAGATGGAAAAGATAAAAGATCAGCTGCGCCTTTTGCAAGATGATATTCGCATGCTAATCCAGGATTTGATATTGGTAGTCTATTTCCCGATAAAAAGAGAAGCAATAAAAAGTCTATCCATTGAGGAGCTCATGTTACAGTATTTTGACAGCCGCAAACTAGCCGAACAAATACAGAAGTCACGCTCTTCATCCGGACTCGAATTTCCCAATGATGCAATAAAATCCTGCAAAGAAATCTGCAGTGATATTCATCGAATATACAGCGCATATGCAGGAATCTATCATACCAATTTTCATGAGATCAGAAGCATTATAGCCGATATGAAGAATGTTTCGGCAACAGTAAACCAAAACCAACTCGGGAAAACGCTGAAAGAGCTTGAATTTCTGTTCAATGACAGCAGGAACTCCGACTCAAGCAACCTAAGACTAAAAACCCTTGCGGAAAGGCTGGAAGAAGCCATTAAATAAAGAAAATATGAGACCTATCCAATTTGCGTACCTATGAGGGCATGCAAATGCACACCGCAACTTCCTACCTCACCTGACCGAAGGCTTGCGATTGATAAATTGATCAAAACGCTGTAACGACAGCAATGCTGAATGACAAAATGTAAAAGCGCACTATACAAAACATAAACCCAGTTTTTTGATCGGCTAAGAGATTTGAACAACTTTTATACTATCTAATTGCGCAATAAGAACGGGATCCCCGAAAACCGGTTAAAAGAGTAGGACAATCAAAATAAACAATCAGTATGAAAAAAATCTTTTTTGCCTTTCTGCTGCTTTGCAGCCTGTTCAGCCATGCCCAAACTACCGTAGCCCGATATTCCTCAGGTTCCTTTCAAATCGATCTCAATGCCTCCAATAAGCAACTGGTAACGGACTCGATCAAGTCAAAACTAGGGTTGCCTGCACTTTCTCTGGATAGTGTTACGGTAGATGATCCATCTCCCTCGACCACTGATTCGGCAGCCTACCTGGTCTTTCATGCCTCAACACCAACGTCTAAACTGTCTATTGGCTTTTATGTTTCCAAGGAAAACGCCGGCTCGGACATAGATTACAAAATCGTACAAAGTCATCAATATGCTGCCAGAACCTGGAAATGCGAAACAAATAAGAATTGTAATCACTGCGCAGGCGAACGTAACTGGTTTCTCGGTCCGGTTGTCAGGTGCAGTTGCGCAGATTGCAAGTTCAGCACAGGAGGCGGCGGCGCAGCCGTGCCGATCGCAGCTTCCCTTATCAGCCTTATTGGTGTGCTGGTAACCGTATTTAATAAGTAAAATATGTAATAAGTTGCAGCTTGTCCTATCTTTGTGGCAAGCTGCCTTTTTTTATGCGATTCACACCTATCTTATTTTTTAGTTGTTGGCTTTTCAGCCTCCCTTCAGATGCCCAGGATATGAGCGTGCCCAGGCTTCTAAAGTTGTCTAAGGCTTATTATGATTCACTTCTGGCATTTTCTACAGTGGTTCATGTAAAAAACAGCACGTCGATCGTTCTTGATACTTCGGCCTGGTCTATACAATGTTTTATTGACCGAAAAAACGGAAACAAATTTTTCAGTAACGGAGGTGGCAAGGGCTATTTGGTTTCGGGTGAAAAGGAGTATGACCTGTTCGGTCAATCAGGACCGTTCAAGGCTGTTAAGGAAAGCCAAAAGAAAGATTATGTTTACCAGGGAAGGTACCGGCACTACCCTTTTGTGGATCCGCAACTTTTTTTTGCCGGCGAGGACCTTAGAGCCTATGATTTAATTGCAACGGATTCAACTTATGTGCTTGCAAAGACCGGCGACAGTTTGGAATTCAGGCGTGCTGATTTTAGCGTAAAACGAATTGTCAAGATAAAATATGATCACAAAAATAAAGGCTCTTTTTTCGATGAAGTTCGTTTTGAAACTTGTGTGGAAGCTACTGCATCGGATCTCCAGCGTATCGCAGAGGCCATTGGCATTGTCAACAATAAAGAAAATGCCATGGTCAAGGCACCTGAAACCACCCGGCCTAAAACATTCGATCTCAGCTTACTTAAGCCGGGAGACGCAGGCCTGCTGAATGCAGATTCTATTTCCTTTGCCAATAAAACTCTATTTATCGATTTTTTCTTTCAAGGATGTTATCCCTGTGTGCAAGCCTATCCCCATGTAAAAAAACTGCATCAGGCCCAACGGGATGATTTTATGGTCATTGGCGTCGACACCAAACTGTCCGACACGCTCTATGCTAAAGAGTACCTTCAAAAATATGGCATCGATTATCCGGTGATCGTCGGAGCCACTGCGTATAAGATCGGCGAGATGCTTTCAATCAACTCCTGGCCAACTTTCATGGTCATCAATCCGAACGGCTCCATCGAAATTTTTGAGGAAGGCTTTACCCCGGCATTTTTCCGCAGAATCCAAAAAAAGTACCTAAGCAAATAGCATTCATCTGCCAATTTTCATCAATGGATGACGAGCCTGCATCTATGTTACAGCAGACCTGATCCTAATGCAGCGAATGGGAAAACCGGAAGCCCCGTTTTTATTGCTGCTTCGTTTAACCTGGCGCTAAATTGACAACCTGTTCTGACACATAATGATTTAGTGTATCCACCCATAAAGCGAAGCATCCAAAACTGAACTGTAATCTCATGCAAACTAGCATCAGCAAAACCAGGCATGGTAATCGATCCGTTTACGACTAATTTTTCAAACCTGGAAAAACCGGGATAGCTGATGCCAAGGCGGATCAGAATCAGGAATCAAAGACTTTCGAAACTAGCGGTTACCTGCCAATGACAACTGCAAAAAACCTAACCATAAACGATACAAAATAGCATTGATATTTCCAAGTGAAAAAACTACTAGATCTCTGTTTTTTCCCCGTATCAGTGGAAGAAACCTCTCCTATTTTCACAAGATAAACAAGGTTTGTAAAACAACTTCACACTTGCAGGTATGCGCAAAGGCTTCCCGGCTGAAAAGAAGATTCTGCCGGTTGACCATCGTACCACTTGCGTTACTTAAACACAAGCGATCTTATTTGTTCGCTTGAAACCTTTAAACAGCAACCTATGGATTGGCTCATTATCGGCGAAAAAATCAAAAGATGGCGGGCTTTTAAAGGCATAAAGCAAGAAGTGTTTGCAAAGGAGATTGGCATTTCCAGGGTAATGTTAAGCCGCTATGAGAATGGAAAGACTCCTATATCATTGCAACAGATCGAGCTGATAGCTGAACGGTTAGGAATAAAAACAGAAGACATCATCAAGATATGAAACAGCCTGCGATTGTGGTTCCTCTCGGCCACCAGGGCCGCAGCCCTTCATCTCGAACGCCCAGCTTGAGTGCGGGTTTGCAATGACTTGATCCCGCATCTCGCGGATGAATGCTTCACGAGCCGGTCGCGCTGCCTCAGACCATGATCGCGAGACTACTATCAGCTCCTTTTTATATCCTTCTCCCGTTGATATCTTTCCGATGCTGATCTGGTATTTATTATTTCAAGCACCCGGGCTTGGTAAAGTTGAAGGCTGCAAGCAGGCTGCGAAACTGCTAAGGGGGCAGCAGGCAGATTGCGGTACGCGCCACAGCATTTTTTTTGATGATCTGCTTTCAGCCCTTCATCTTCCCTACTCGCAAAAATGCAATGCACCATGCGTTTTATTGAATTTTAATCAGGTGCTCTCGCCCATGAATTGGTACTCGCGGCCTTCCACATTAATGCTGATTCAGCATGCCGGTCCATACTACAGTGGTATGACATAAGCTCTTCGCGGTCATGTTAAAACCTGTACCAGCCAATCGCCTTTTTCAATAAAAACCAATTACAACCGATGCCATCAGCGGGCCAGATCATAGTAGAGAATAAACGAAACTGATAAATCACAATTACATTCCCCTGCAGCCGAACTCCATATAGCCAAACGGTGTTGATTGGTAACAGGTCAGCTTAACATTGGATGGGCCAGGCTTTGCTCCATAACCCGATTTTGAGAGCTGCTTACAATGCGAAAGCTGCCACATTCATGAATTCAATACCTCCAAAAGATTCCTTTCGCAAGCCAGGCAAATTCTATTGTAGCCCTGCGAAAAGCCTTTCTGAACGTCATTCAATATCAACTTCCCTCATAGCCTCCCTGCCATAAAATACCGGGAAATACATCATTTCGGCCTTGGCCGGGTTAAGGTGGTATTTACCTGTGTACCTGGGCGTAAGCGGTATGGAAAAATTATAAGAACCTGGCGGAAGGCTTTTACAAAAGATATTCACTTTATTCTTTTCATATTCCCTGTGAACCTCATTATTATAGAGGGGCTGGGGTTTATCCCTATAGGAGCACCCGGCCGGAATGGGAATCTCTATCATGATATAGTCAGCGTCTGCTTTTACTACGACCTTCACCTCCAGGGTCACAGGCTCTCCTGCCTTTAACCGGGTTACTGTGTCTTTGTTCCTAAGGAAGCTGCTTGTTACCGTAAAAGCATCGGCGACAGCGGCAGGCTTTTTGTTCCAGCTCTGCTGATAGGCGGTGAAGTATACAGGCAAACCACCTTCTTTGCGAATACTGATCTTTTCTCCTGCCTTAAGCCCTGCATGGTACGGAAAACTTCTGACCACCTCGTTGGATGCACCGGAGAGCGTAATGACGGACGGCCTGGCAGCCTGTTCATCCATCACCAGGTCGGGAAGGATTGTTTCGAGTATGAGGCTCGATTCATAAGTATTTCGCCATTGTCCGTTCTTCCTCTTTTCCAGAAAGTAATTGCGTATTTTTTTTAAGGCTGCTGTATCGCCGCTGCTCCTGAGCATGCGATACATCAACACTGTATTCTGGATGGAATTATCAAAAAACTGGTATCCCTCCTCTCCCCAGTAAAGATTGCCGAACATGGTAGTTTTTGCCTGGGCAACCAGGCTGTCCAGGCGCACCTGCATTCCTATTTTTTGCTTCAGCTCCAAAAGTCGCAGCCTGTCGTAAAGCGATGTTTTTCTAACAGTAAGTTCCAATGAATCAATATAGGTTTTATAGTCCACTTTGGCTTTTAATTGTTCTAGCAATTGCAGGGAAAACAGCTTATCGCTTACGCGGTGATTTTCCATATTAAAAACGAGGAAATCGATCATGGCGGATTTAGGCAGGTTTATCTTGTAACCCTCCTTTTCCGCCCAAAGCAAGGCTTCTGCAACATGCAGGGAGATCCATGGGGCCGCCTCATTACTGGTCCACCAACCCCATAAAACACCTGTTCTGTTGTTATTCAACCTACTGATGATATCAACAATCGCTGATTCCCATTTGAAATCCTTCTTCATTAATGCGCAGACCTTCTTTTGCATAAGAAGGGCTTTCAGCTTGGATGCAAGCTGCTCGTTGCACAGGTATTTATATTTCCGGATCTTTTCCATTTCATCCAACAATACCGGGAAAAGGGAAGCTTCTGCATGTATAGTAATCTCTCCCAACGCAGGATCGAACTGAAGGTCAAGACTTGTATCGCCTTCCAGAGCAGCAAAAATGCCCGTGGTCTCCATTACTCCCCGCCCGAAAACAGGTATGCTTCTTTGCTCGCCGTCGAAATACCCGTCCTCTTTTTGAATTTCCATATAAAAGCCAATTGAATCAGCACCTTCTACCGCGGTGGCAATCGTGTCCAGGAAGGAGCTTCGCATACCTACCGGGCCCTCTTTTATGAGTTGGTCGTTAATCCTGATCCTTCTCGTCAGGCGGATGCTATCGTTGCCATAGTTGAGTATCTTTCCGATAACATTGAAGCGATCTCCTTCAACCGCGAATTGCGGAATAGCAAGTGTAGCGCTAACAGGCCGAAAAGAACGGATAGTCCCTTCTCCAAAACCAGTACGCCTTTTACTGCCCATTGCGATCGCATAAGTTCGCCAGTTGGTAATATCGTCCGGGAAGGTGACGTCGAACCTAACCTTGCCTTCCTTATCGGTCTTTAATGCCGGTTGCCAATAGGCATCATCCCTGAATCGTTTCCGGATCGAATTAACGGGTGCCATCTCCTGCTCCATTCCAGGCAGACCTGTTGCTCCCGACTTACTAGTGGTTACCAAAACGACCCCATTTGCAGCGCGGCTGCCATACAATGCAAGGGCTGAAGCGTCCCGAAGCATCGATACATTTATGATCCCGGCAGGATCAAGTGCATCAAGATCTCCTGAGTAAGGAACACCATCAACAACGATGAGCGGCATGGAAGCACCACCGGTTGATGCCATTCCCCTAATCGTTACACTGCTGAAATTCCCAGGCGAACCTGCTGCTCCCTTAACCAGCAGCCCCGGTGCCCTGCCCTGTAAAACCTGGTCGAACGACCCGGTATAGGAGGCCCTTTTTTCCGAACGAAATCCGGTGACAATCACCTCCTGCAAAAAAGAGCCCTGCTGTGACAGAACAAGGTCGAGCTGGCCCTCGGTGATAGAACGCTCAACTGTTTTAAAACCAACAGCGCTGAAGATAAGCGTGCCATTTTCCGGCACGCGAAGGCTATAGTATCCATCAGCATCGGTAACTGTTCTTGATAAGGTGTTCTTTATCTGTACAGAAGCATAGCCAACTGGCAGATTTTTTATATCTCTAACCCAACCGTATACAATTTTACTGAAGGCGGAAGTATCCAGATAGCCCGAATAAAAACTGACGCTTAGTGTATCCAAGCCCTGGTTACTTTCCTTACTGGAAATCTCCCTATGCCTGATGATTCTGGCAAGCTTTCTGCTGATGCTATCCTCAGGCTTTACCTTATCCGCATCGATTAGGTAATAATTTAGACCATTCATTCCAACCAGAATACTATCCTTCACCAAATATTTATCATCCTTCAGTAAAAGAAGCAAGCGATAGACGCCCGGATATAAATATCCGAGGTACCTGGCCCCGCCTTTGTAGACATGAATGAAATCCGTATTGTTTTCCCGGAAAAGAAAAATATTTTTCACAAACAGGGCTGTGTCCTTACCCTCGTTTTGAATAGCTATTTGCAGCTGACCACTGCCTTTCTTCTCGACAGGGCTGTTCATGAATAGCTCAATACCGTGGCTTCGTTTATCGAGGTAATCGCTCCATAAGTTTTCGACCTCATCACCTGTAAGCACAAGGTCGCTAAAGTCATAGGGGGGTGTCCCTTTTGAAAGCCATTTCGATATAGATATGTTTGTGTTGACCTGCTTCTGCTTGATCAATCCCTGTTGTATATGATAAAGATAACCACCCTCTACTTCAAATGGCTGTCGATATCGTTGGTGCACTACCAGGTCCGCCATTTGTGGTAGCAAGGGTCCGACAAGCGCTGGTCCGCCATAATTATGAGTGCCGCTTCGGGGCAATAAAAATTTATTTTCTCCCTGTTCTATATAACCCAGGTGCTCACCGTAGTTGCTACCGACAAGAATGGTGTATTTCGTCATCAGCAGTCTCTCCTGGCTCGTGAGGGTATCAGGTGCCATTTGCGTTGTTATCGCCTTATTGGACGTATCGGCGTTGATGCTGATAATGGTCTTTACACCCTTAGGCACCTCAACTTCCTTGAGCGTAATTATCCTGTCGTGTGTGCGTATGCGCAGGCTGTGCTTCCCAGGTTGAATTTTAAAGCTATAGCGCTGCAGGTGCTGTGCTTTGCTGAAAAAGACCGGACGCCCGTCAATATAAAGCAGGTGAATAGGCTGAAGCTCGCCCCTGATAACGACAAATGGGGCTATTTGTGTGATACTGTCCCGGACCGATTCAGTATTCCGATATAATTGAGCGGGATATAAAAACTTATAGTATTCTATCGTATCAAGCCCGAGCTGCTTACTCCATCGGTCCCAGTTAAGCCTGGCCATGAGGCGCTGGCTCCTGGAATCTTGTTCCTCCAACTCAGACCGCCATTTGCGGAAAGGATAAACTTTTCCCAGATAAGGAACCAACCGCATACTTGCCTGAGGAAATTTTTTTGTGAATGCATATGCGGTCACATCTGCCCCTTCGACAGCTTTGTTTGCAGCATCCCTGACCTGCACCTCTATGGCGGCAGTCTGTCCGGGATATATAACCCTAGGGGCATTGACTGTGAGATTCAGCTGCTTATCCCTGTAAGGGATCGTATATTCCTCGTTATGAATCCTGTTGCCAAAAACATATTGCAAAGAGAGGAAATAATTCCTGGGCGACCGGGTGCGGAAGTTCAGCGAAAGCGAATCGCCATAACCTTTCGCAACAGGCTTATTACCCTCAAACAATGTATACCAGACCGGCAAACGGAGTGCGTTGTCCACAAAGGCAAAAACTGAGTCGCTGGTCCTCGATATCATGGCTGTGACCATGCCCATTCCATCGTTCAGCCGGTACTCCTGTACCGTTTTGCCGGCAATCACTTGATAGCTGGCAGCATATGGATTTACCTTAAGGGCAGCAGGTAAAAGCATTGAGATAATTCGCAAGGTGTCTTTCAGATCGTTGAGCTCGTACACAGTGGCACGCTCTTCCACAAACTGCTCTTTATAACGCAGAGCTATCTGTAAGCTGTCTTTTTTCCGGTGAAAGGAGATCCACCGGGGTTGGTCGATGAATTGTCCCCGAAGGGTTTGTGTGTGCCGCTCATTATTGCTATTTCGCAGTATACACTCCACCTGATACGAGAAAGAAGCATTTGGGAAGATGCTATCCGGCAGATCGATCCTGGTTTCACCAATGGCATCCAGTGACTGTGTGTGATTCCAAAGCGTGTCAGCTATAAATGCCTTAGGTCCTGTAAATTCGATTGAGTCACCGAAATGTGGCAGCACAACTATCTGCAGACGTCCGTCAAGAACCGGCAAGTCATTTTCATCCCTGGCCTTGAGAAATATGGACCGGATACTGCCGCGGTTATGTACATGCTTTTCGGAGCGGGAAGAAAATGTAAGGTTCTCGAGCTCGTATTCTTCATAGCTGAACTTTTTACGAATGACCACCTTGCGTTTTTGTGCTTTCTTATTATTGTCTGCAAGACCGGCGTTAATGTCCGCAAGGCCATATTTGCGGCTTCGATTTTCCTCGAGGGTAACGAGGTATTCGTTATCGAGATCCAGGTCTAAACTGTCATTGAGAACGAATTCATGAGTAAACCCTCCGGGGCGATAGGGTTTTATTGTAGCAACAATAGTGTCTGTTTCCGAATATGGATCAGTAAGCCGGACCATGAGCTTTTTATTCAGGCCCTTACCGTTCCTGCGCACGACAAAGGCCTTTAGCTTGACTGTATCCAGGGGTTTATAAACTGGTTTACTAAAGACCAAAAAGCCGCGAAATTTTGATTCATGCGGCACAGGCAGGTCAAAAAATTTTCCCTGATAGTAACTGTTATTCTTCCATTTGCGAATAGACCTCGTGATGTATTTGATCGGGAAGCGATTGACTGCCATCCGGACAAATTGCCCCGCCGTCTTAGTGCGCCTGTATGATCTCTCCAATGAAAAATAAAAACTTGTACCGGCATACAGAACATGAAGCTTGCCGGGTTTTCGATGATTATTAAGCCTGTATGACTGCGTGGCTTTATCGTATGGAACAGAGCGCCCGTCTAAGTGCACATTTGCATCAGGGATCATCTCGCCAGCCTTGTTATGAAGAACAAAGGCCAGGTCGCGCTTGTTGCTGATCAGCTTTAGATGGATGTCGCCGGCTGCTATAAGATCATACCTGATACGGTTACCTACAGCCTGCACTGTGAGATAATTGCCATTTGAGAGGCGGGGAATAACGCCGTCGGCAGGGATCGAGTCGATCATTGAATGCAGGTATTTATCATCAAGCTTTTGCAAACCGTTTTTATACAAGACAAGGGCCTCGCCGGGCGTTATACGATAGATGTAGCGGTACTTACTGGTTTTCTGGCTGTTCGACAGGGGTTTTTGTGCCAGCAGCATACCAGGCAAAAAGAAGAATAAAAGGAGAAAGCAGGCTTTCATGCAGTCGGTTTTCGCATTGGATGCTGCCATTGACTATATTACATAATGGCATTCCCAATTTTGATGCTTAAAACCAATTTCCAGTAAACCAGATAGACGACATGAGAAAATTCGCAGTTTTCAGTGAATCTATTTTTGTCTGTATCGTGCTTGCGGGGATTTATGGCGTGTTGCATGACCAGGTGACCTATACTATCGCTCCGGAGTATTTTACCAGGTTCAAATACCACCAGTTCGGGTTTGAACCAGCCCTGTTTGGCGGGCACAGGCAAACCGTGGCGGTCATTGGCTTCCTCGCCACATGGTGGACGGGCCTTTTTATCGGGTTCTCGTTGGGACTGACCGGTCTTATTTACAAGGATCATAAGCTGATGCGGAAAGCCATTCGCAGAGCCGTTCTTATAGTCTTTTGCGTTGCCCTTGCCATGGGATTGGCTGGCTTTCTTTATGGAAAACTGGTGCTTGCAAAAACAGGTGTGGATTGGTGGATGCCAGAGAATCTCGCCGATAAGGAGGCCTTTATTGCGGTAGGCTCTACTCACAACTTCAGTTATCTTGGAGGATTAACCGGGTTGATAACGTGTATTGTTTATTTGGTAAAAAGAAGAAGAACCCAGTATGCTAAAGCAGGCATTGGAGCCGCACCGGCAGGGAAGTAAGAGGCTTATAAATAATTGGTAACAAGGCCAGAAAAAGAAAAACCCGATACAATAAGATGGCCTTGTCACAATTTCAAAACAGGTGGATACTCACATCCTTTGCATGAACAGCCGCCTTGCTAACTGACTATCCTTTCTGATACGATATTGACCAGATAACCCGCCTAGACAGGGTGCAGACGCCTCGCTTTTAAACAAGCCCACCCCCCCTCTGTTTAAAAAAACAAGGAAATTATCAACTCTCCTTCAACCATTTTTATTATCTAATTGTTACGCAAAACAGTCGAACGTCGCTATTTCATTTTGTCCAAAAAACCATCAAACTCCTATGTCACTGCTAACTACTTTCGAGAGAAGCGGATCCCTGCTGTTCAAATACAGGGGACAGATACCGGTTTTGCTGTTTGTTGCCGTTATACCGGTGGCTTACCTGACGGACTATTCGGTGTTCTCTTCCAAAACAGCCCTGTTTATAAAGATCCTCTCCATACTGGTTTCCAGCATTGGCCTGCTGGTAAGGATCATCACCATAGGAACTGCCGCACCCCATACCTCGGGGAGAAATACCGGTGAGCAGGTGGCGGAAAGCCTGAACACCACCGGTATCTACTCCGTTGTGAGGCATCCGCTTTACCTGGGAAACTATCTTATGTGGGCGGGTATCACCCTTTACGTTATGCATTTGTGGTTCTTCATCATTGTCTCCCTTTTGTACTGGCTTTACTATGAAAGGATCATGTTCACCGAGGAATGTTTTCTCGAAAAAAAATTCGGTGCCGATTTTAAAACCTGGGCTGCCAAAACCCCGGCCTTCATTCCTTCTTTCAAAAAATATGTACCCGCCAGGTATCCCTTTTCGGTTAAAAGAGTGCTGAGCAAGGAATATTCAGGATTGCTGTACATGGTGATCGCATTCATCTATGTACAAACCCTGCAGGATATTTTCATTCATGGGAAATTCTTTATCAGCACCCTGGCCCTGCTCGTGCTGGCAAAAACGCTTGTGATCGTTTTTACGCTCAAAGTTATCAGCAAGCTGTTCTGGCAGCAATACCGGGACTGATCCCGGCAAGCCTTAACCCGCTTCGAAGAGACTTCGCTCCCAGGCCCTAGCGTGAGCTATTCTAATTTTGGCAGCTTGCCGAACCGGATCCATCATGCTGCTTTATTTATCAATAGGCAGCCGGGTTAAAACCAGGAGGCGGGAATACTTCGACACAGACAACCGGCACCGGCGCCTTTTTTCCAGGCTTAGAATCAAATCCTTTTGCTTCCGTGCTCGCAAGTTCAGTCGAAAAAGCCAGGCGCTTCATCGTTAAAAATCTTCGCTGTACATCACCCGTTAATGGCTTTGCCGAAAAAAGGTGTTTTTCTCCTTTGCCTGGCCTCCTGCACTGTATAGCTTTGGCTCAATTCCAGACATATGACCAAAACTATATGCATCACCGTATTGATCCTGGCAACCACCATGGCATCCGGCCAGATCAACTATACAGACAGCAAGGGAAAGGACATTTTTACTGTTTACCAGACCAAAAGCCTTAGCTTTCCCATCAGCCCGGCGGCAACGGAGTTCAAAGCAACACTTACCACGCGGCTGACCGAGGGAATCCAGTATTACCTGCCCTCCGGTCCAAACGATTTCCTCGTGGAGGACACAAGCAATGGTGGATTCAAATACAGAACACAGGATTCTTCCAAGTTTACCGTCGCTAAGTCCTGGGGAGCAATCATGTCTTTGAAGACCGGCGGCATCACGAACGTACTTTCCAACTCATCGGCCTTCAACCCCACCTATGGCCTGGCTCTGGGCATCAGCAACAATATAGATGTGTTCAACAACTGGGACAATATAAGAAGGCTCAACCAGCTGTTCATACGCACTTTTAGCCTCACTGCTTTTGTGAACAGGGACAATGTAAAGATCTACGATACGCTTAAGAGAGCCGGCAGCCGTCAGCGTCCGGTAAGTGCGGGCTTGACATTTGACCATACGGTTTTCTCCAAAAAATTGCTGCCGGGCAAGTGGATCCTTGCCATTTCTTTCTCGGCGACCGCCGAATATGGCTGGAATACCGCGGACCTTGTGAAGTACCAGGACAACAAACCTATCTATACAGACCCAAACGCTGTTTCCTTAGGTGATGTTGCCGGACGCATTGGAAACCTCGACAGGCAGAACAATTTCCGATTCAGGCTGTCGGTGCCCGTTTTTGTACCGGCCATAGATCTGCCGGTCATAGATACAGCACTACAACTGACCGTTATTCCCTATTATGCCAGCTTTGGAAAGGCCGATGCTTCGTTTAGCCGGCAGACCGGTGTTTTCCTGAACATCAGCCCGGGAAGGTTCTATACCAGGGATGCCAAGCTCGTATCCGGTGTTGGCATAGGCATCGACTGGATCAGGACAAAAGAAAAATGGTCTGGCCGAAATGTTTACGTAGCAGGCACACTCAATATACAAGAGCTCTTCCCTCATAAAGATGAGGCTGCGGAAAAGATCCGGTAGACTATATGAGCGGATGTGAACTTGGCAATTAATCGGGTCTGCTCCCACCAGCTCTCAGAGCTGCCGCTATCCTCATCATCCTTTGGCAAATTCACCAAAATGCCAGAGAATGCCGGAGGGATCGTGGAGATAACACTCGCTACCCCAGTCCTGCTTGCGGACGGGCACCAGCCTTACATCTTTGTATCTCGAGCTAAGATCAAGAGAGGCCAGCTCTTCCCAGCAGCGGCCTGCATCTTCCACTTCAACAAAAACCATAGTATTATCGATCCAGTCCTTTACATACGCATCCTGCAGGTAAAAGCCAAGACCCGTTTTAGTGAAATAAGACAGGTTGTGAAACAGGATGCGCTCTTCAAAGCCCAGGTCGCGATAGAAGCTGCGCGAAACAGCAAAATCTTTGGAGCCGATGAAGGGCCTGATGGATAGTAATTTTTGATTCATGAATGAAATATGGTTTGATGCTGTTGAATGCTGGCTCCCGAGGTTTTCATGATAGGCTTAAAAGGAAAACGCCCGCTCGTCTGGCAATTTACAAGGTTGCCTTGAGGATATACCTATCCGGGCAGGTAGTCGCCGAACAGGTTCCAATCCATTCCATTGCCCCAGCCCTGGCCATGATCACTGGTATTTCTTGTTTTATGTCCTTCGCCAACGGTATGCTCACCAAAGCTAAGCAGGGACAGGACCGTACCCGGACGCAGATGCTCACTCGCCCAGCTGAGCGGCGAGGCACCATATGCATCTCTTGCCTCTTTGTTCGCTCCCTTCTCTAAAAGGTAGGCGATCGTTCTTTCGTCGGCATAGGCGGCTGCCCGGTGCAAAGCTGTTTCGCCTTTTGTTCTTACATCACGCATGAAAGCACCGGTTTCAGCACCTGGGATGGTAGAGACATTGACATCGGCGCCTTTTTCCACCAGCAGCCTTACCGTATAGAAATAATAGGGCCGGCCTGCTTTGGCCAGCGCATTGTGCAGCGGAGTCTCTCCTGTTTCGGCTATACATGTATTTACATTGGCACCCTGCTGAAGGAGGAAATCACAAATCTTCCAATGGCCGAAAAAAGCCGCATTGCCCAACTCAGCATCCAGGTCGAGGCTGCAGAGGTCTCCACCCTGCTCCATCACGGCTCTCAAACCGGTGATATCATTGTAATAGACGAGCCATTGCAGGGGCTTCACCTGGCCCTGACTAAGCAGGTCTTTCCAGTCCGGCTTCTTCATGAGCTCGAGAATGAAATCGGTTCTCCCGCGGCTGATGTATTCGAGGATCTGTGCTGTTTCCATGATCGATGGCCTTTGGCGGGCGGCTGCCCGGCTAAAGTTAAGAAGATTGGCCTGTAAGCGAAGGGATGATGTACCGGTGAGCGCCGCAGGAAATACGGCCCTGGCGGCCTTTGCCAGCTTCCTATATCCCGGTCACCTCGGCCAGGACTAAAGGATTGCTTGCAGGTAATCGCCTTGATGGAGCAGCATCAGGCTGCTGCAACGACACCTCTCCGGCATTTGCGTTTGCGTATCCGGCTCAGCGACTGTATGGAGATACCGATGTAGGACGAAACCGCACCCATGGGAATCAGGCCTGCGCAATCGTCGTAATAAGACATGAAGCGGTCGTATCTTTTTTCCGGCCTGGAAATGAGCAAGAGCTCCACCTGCCTGGAAAGTATCTCGGTTGAATGAATGATGCTGCGCAACCCTGAGGTATCGCCTCCCTCCTGGCCTGTCCTTTCGCTCGTATCAATGCTGATGCGAGACCGTCCGCAGCTTACAAGCTGGATCTGGCCGAACCTTTCCAGCAGCAGGTGAAAATCCAGCAGGCAGTGACGGTAGGCAAATCCGGCAATGAAGGCCTTTTCTCCCACACCTGCCCTGATCATTACGATTCCCGTGGAATCAACCAGCAAGTTGAAGCTTTTCTCCTTTGGAAAATCGCTGAATGTTTTTCTGTTAGCCAGGCTTACCATCGTCCTGCAAATAAACCGCGAGCCGCCTTGAGTTGCCAGCCATTTTCGCCAGTACGTGCGTTTTTTTCTGTAACCTGATGAATGATTTTTGTGTGGTGAAGATGGAGATGCCTGAAAAATAGCTTAAATACATACCGTCCAAAAATGCAGATTCGATGGTCAGCTCTTTCTTCCATTTTTGAGCCGATCGAGGATAAGGTCCATTTTATGCCGGTACGACCTGCTTAGCTTAAGCGCCGCACCACCCCTTAATTGGATTATGGATTCGCCATTTGTATGGGGCTTCAAAGAAACGATCTCAGATAGCTTTATTATATAGCTCCTGTGTATCCTCGTAAAAACTTTTGGGTCAAGGTTGGATTCAACAAAGCTGAGCGGATCTCCGATCAGGTATCTTCTTGAAGAAGTCACCAGCCTTATATAATCGCCCGCAGACTCTATATAGATCACGTCGTTCACAGGCACGAGCAATACCCTCCCCTTTTCTCTTACTGTAAAATTACGCAGGTAGGAGGCTGGGGCTTCTGATCCAAAGCGCTGTTCGAGCTTATCCATATGGGAAGGCTTTTTTTCTGGGAGCTGGTTTTTGCAAAAGCCAATAACCCGGTTGACCGTCTTTTCAAAACGCTGCCGGCTTACAGGCTTCAGCAGGTAGTCGATCGCACTTTCCTCAAAAGCGGCGAGGGCAAATTGATCGTGGGCGGTAACAAATACGGTAAGCGGCTTTGGCTCGGCGCTCAGCTCGCGTATGAGCTGGAGGCCGGTAAGGTCGGGCATCTGGATATCCAGGAAAACGATATGCGGCTGCAAGGCATCGATCAGGCGCAGCGCCTCTGCGCCGCTGCCTGCTTCTCCAACAAGCTCCAGCATGGGGAAGGCTTTCAGGTAATGCCTGATCAGCTCCCTCGACAGCTGTTCGTCATCCGCGATCAGTACTTTCAGCTTCTGTTCCATTGGTAAATTCTCCAGGCAGGGTTATGGTTGCATGAACGCCGGCTTTGCCATTTGCGACGATCGACAGCGAAGCCTTGTTGCCATAAAGGTTATCGAGTCTTTTTTTAATGTTACGGATACCAGTGCCGGGCGCGATCCGGTCGGTACGCAATCCCGCGCCGGTATCAGCAATGCCGATCACAAGCTGTTGCCCATCACGGACGGCTGTGAGCCTTACCAGGCAAGGATAGGCGACGGGCTCAACTCCATGTCTGATGGCATTTTCGATTAGCGGCTGGATCGACAAAGGAGGAACAAGCACCGAAAGTGTGCCGGGCTCTATGTCTTCCACTAGGGTAAGCCGGTCACCGAAACGTATCTTCTGTATATCCACATAATGCTTTACCAGCAGAAGCTCGTCTGCAAGCGGCACCATGTCGTTCTCCGGCAGCTCGATCGTTCTTCGCAGGAGATCGCTCAGGCTCTCCAGCATGGTGGCGGCCTCCTCATTCCGGTTCTGAACGATGAGACTGATGATGGAATTATGGGTATTGAAAAGAAAATGCGGCTGTATCTGCATCTTGAGGGCTGCATTCTCCGCCTGCACCAGTTGCGATTGCAGCTGAACATTGTGCAGCCGCTCCGCCTGGTATTTTTTCAGGTATACATAACCGTTATACAGGACCACTATCAAAAAATAGATAAAGAACTGGTTGTGCAGCATCAGCAGCAGATATGCAGTAACAAAGGTAAAAGCATTCCTTTCGGGCACCAGCCACTTCATTGCACCAATCATAACTGCGGCGGCCACCAGGGTGTGGATAAGCGATACCAGCACAGAAAAAAAACCATGCAACAGTATGGAGCCGGCCAGTTTACGGCGTTGCAGCGGGAAGGCCCTGCTCAGCCAGAACGACAAAAATGTGAGTGGGATCCATACCGGCCAGATAAGGCATACAATCAGCGTGAGCCAGGTATTGCCCTGGTTTCCCCTTACAATGCTTGCAGCAAGGTCAAGCAACACGGTAAACAAGTACACGCCAAGCCAGAAGGCGAAGGCGAGCTTCACTTTGTGAGCAAGGATGGATTGCAGACCAAACTGCAGTGGCTTTGCTTTATTCACGTAAAGGGGATGAAATCAAAAATAATGGTATTGCCGTTCAGGTAAAACAGGCCAGGGCAACGACATGCCGCTTTGCACTGGAGCCTTCCTGGGGATCAGCTCTAGTCCCAAACATATCGCCAGGTATTGTCGGGCTGCCTTTTCCAAACCGTCAGGTATACACCCTTGTAACTTGACTCCTTTCCGGTTGAATCGGTAACCAGCCAGGTGTAATGCCCATAGCTATAAGCCATATCCAAACTGCCGGAAACCTCGATATGATCGGGCTTCCAATAGGCTTTGGCATTTTTGTAAAAAGGGTCGCTGTAATAGGTTAGAATGGCTGACCGGCCTTTCAGCAGGGTATCGTTGAGGCCGCGCTTGATCACCGCCAGCGAATCGGCAAAACGCGAAAAAGCGTAAGGCACACCCTGTTTTAAAAGAACTTCGTTAAATGCGGCCTCTGTATCCCGGATCTCTTTGATCACTTCCTCTTTTGTTCTTTGTGTGCGGCAGGAAAAGAACAGGCAAAATGTAAGCAGGCCCGCCACCAGCCATACCGGGTAATTGCATTTACGGGCAGAGGGGCGGCAAAGCAGGTTTGAAGACAGCCATAATTTCATAGAGCCGAATTTAAGGTGCGGCTGCGTATGGGCATCCCTCCTCTAAATTTTTACACTATAGTTAAAATAAACGGTCTTTAGGGCCTGATGAAAATCATACCGGCAGCTTACTCATCTCAGCACCTGAGGAGGAGGGTTCCAGCAACTTTGTGTAACAAAACTGAACAAAATGACAACTACAACTTTACAAAATTTTAGTGGCAATTATACAGCAAGAAGGGTTAAATCATCTGTTTTCAGCAGCTTTGCCAGCTGGTGCGAGGGACAGCAGCAGAACCGCCTTCTTTGGCTGGGCATAGCCCTTGCCGGTCATGGCTGTATTCTAACCCCGCTTACTATTATGGCTGTACTGTTAGCAGGCACCAACCTGGCCCTGTTCATGCTGGCGATATCGGCCATGGCGATGGCATTGGTAACCAACCTGGCAGCGCTGCCTACGAAGATCACCATACCTGTGTTTGTCCTGAGCATCCTTATAGATCTCGGCATCATCATCACTACTGCCTTTATGGGATTCAGCTTATCCAACACTTTTTGATCGCTACTACCCGAAAAAAGCCTGTGTCCTTAAACACAGGCTTTTTTGACAATGAAGCAGCCAGGCTCAGTGAACCGAGGACAGTGCATTTTCAGCCGCCTTGATCAGGGAAAGCGCCACCAGGTAGGCTTCATGGCGGCTTGCATGTCTTGTCTGGATCTTCTTATGCAGCTTTTCCGCTTCTGCGAGCAGGGCGGTCCGGGTGACTATATTGGGCGTGGGCACCGGTTTATGAATTTCAAACTCGTCGTTGAGCAGGTCGGTGATCGGCACCTCCAGTATCTTGGAAAGCTCTTTTACATGATGAACGGTAAGCTGTGTGATATTATTCTCAATTTTACTATAGGCGTTTTGGGAAATGCCCATTTTGGACGAAACATATTTCTGTGAGTAATTCCGCATTTCGCGGTATTTTTTTATGACATGTCCCGGCATTTTTCCCAAAAAAAAGGAATTTCTTCCAGAAATCGGTCAGAACCAAGTTAAGATTCAAGTGTTTATAATTTGTAAAAAACCTCTTCCGGCTACAACTACCGGCTATAATCCATAACCAACGGGTGTAGGCGATAAGGGATTCCCGGAAGACGCACACATCTTTGCAAAGCTTTGAAAAGGCTTCTTACCATATTATTATTAGTGCTGATGGCTGGCCATACCAGCCGCATCTTTCATTGCCAGTCCCAGGAATGTAAATTGGTGCTGGATATCGATGATAAGAAAGGCACCGATGCAAAAGAAGAAAAGAAAGAGGTAAAAGAATGCCTTGTAAGCCTGTTCTGCCTTCAACCCAAATGCCAGTTGCTGCCTGCCTTTCCTTCAAAGGCGGCCTGTTTTCCCGCCTCTCCTGTCATTGAAAGCCTTACGCCGCCTCCCGATGCTTATGCGATAGCGTAAATTTTGCTCATCTTCGCGTCGAGATTCATCATTTTCAATTAAAGTAAAATGCAAACTTCCATTCGTCCTACAGCAAGGATCTGGGCCCTTGTGAGGGAAGAAAGATCGGACATCATAGCCATTTATTTTTTCGCGGTTCTGAGTGGCCTTATCCAGCTTTCACTGCCATTAGGCATACAGTCCATCATTGGCTATGTGCTGGGAGGTACTCTTTCGGCCTCCCTGGTGGTCCTGATCAGTTTCCTGGTGGCCGCCGTGCTTTTCTCTGGCATCATGCAGGTAAACCAGATGAAGATCATTGAGCGGATACAGCAAAAGATCTTTGTCCGTTACTCCTATATTTTCGCCGACCGCATTCCAAAGCTTGACCTGAAACAAGTGGATGGATTTTACCTGCCCGAGCTGGTAAACCGTTTTTTTGACACCGTCTCGCTCCAGAAAAGCCTGTCGAAGCTCCTGCTCGACCTGCCGCTGGCGATGATACAGATCCTGTTCGGTCTTGTGCTGCTTTCATTTTACCACCCGTTCTTTATCCTGTTTGGCGTGCTGCTGCTTTCCCTGCTTTGGCTGATTCTTTATGCAACGGGAAGCCAGGGTCTTCAAAGCAGTCTTACGGAGAGCACCTATAAATACCAGGTTGCAGGATGGCTGGAGGAGATGGCCAGGCTGGTGAATACCTTCAAGTTTTCGCGCAATTCGGGTTTACACCTGCAAAAAGCCGATAACAAGACGATTAACTATATAAGAGCACGTACCACCCATTTCAAGGTGTTGCTGCTTCAATACAAATCGCTGATCGCTTTCAAGGTCGTGATCACGGCAGCCATGCTTATCGTGGGCGTCGTGCTGCTGCTCAACGAGCAGATCAATATAGGCCAGTTCGTGGCCGCGGAGATCATCATCCTGATGGTAATGAGCGCGGTTGAAAAGATCATCATCAACCTTGACAGTGTTTATGATGCCCTGACCGCCGTTGAGAAAATAGGCAAGCTTACAGAAAAGCCGGTCGAAGGCTCCGGGACCTACAAGGCCCTGCCCCAGGCTTACAGTGTTGAGGCCAAGGCGCTCAGCTTTTCTTACGGCTCCGGCCGCAAGGTGCTCGAAAACCTGTCGTTCAGCATCGGGTCTGCGCAAAAGGTGTGCATCATGGGCTCCGAGGGTTCAGGTAAATCAACCCTGCTCAAGCTGCTCACAGGCATCTACCAGGATTTTGACGGCTCACTGCTTATCAATGGCATCCCGGTAAACAATTACGAGCTAAGCTCCCTCAGGACGCACATGGGCATCGTTTTCCCTCAAGAGAACATTTTTAACGGAAGCCTTTGGGAAAACCTTACCATGGGCAAAGACGACACCGACCCGGATCATATCAGGTTCCTTACTAACCAAACCGGGTTGAGCAAATTCCTGGAACAGCTGCCCGATGGATATGATACGGAGCTGGATCCTACCGGCAAAAGGCTACCGCGCAACGTAATTCAAAAGATCTTGCTGGTAAGGGCCCTGGCTTGCAGACCCAGCCTGCTTATCATGGAGGAACCTTGGCAGGGTATTGAAGCCCCTTACCAGGAAAATATCAGGCGGATATTGCTTGGTCTTGCCCAAACCACCGTCATCGTATCAACGAGTGACCAGGCCTTTGCCAGCCAGTGTGATCAAATCCTCAGGCTTGATCTTATTGAAAACCACTAATATCATCGTATTATGGACACAAAACATTTCACCGCATATCATCACATCTACAAACAGCAGCTTAGCAACAAAAAAAGGATCAGGTTGTGGATGTGCGTGCTGCTTGGCATTTTTCTCATTACCCTTTTCCTGCCCTGGACACAGAACATCAGGGCCAAGGGGAAGATCACCGCGCTCAGGCAGGAACAGAGAACACAGGAGGTAAATACCATCATTGGCGGCCGGATCGAAAAATGGTTCGTGAAGGAAGGCGATTATGTAAAAAAGGGCGATACGCTGATACGGCTTTCGGAGATCAAAGAATCTTACCTCGACCCCGAGCTTATCACCAGAACGTCGGAGCAGATCCAGGCGAAAGAATCATCGGTAAAGTTTTATCAAAGCAAGGTTGCCGCTACCGAAAGCCAGATCGCCGCGCTGAAGAATGGATTGGATGCCAAGCTTAACCAGCTAAAGAATAAGCTGGCCCAGACCGATATGAAGATCCGTTCCGACAGCTCGGAGCTGGTGGCAGCCACGAACGACCTGAAGATCGCCACCGTTCAATATGAGCGGGCCAGATCACTCTATGACAGCGGTCTCGTAGCGCTTACGCAGGTCGAGCAGCGGAACCAGTACTACCAGACCGCGCTGGCAAAAAAGATCAGCGCTGAGAATAAATACCTGGCCTCCAGGCAGGAGCTCAATATACTGCGCATCGAGCTGAGCGCCGTAGAGCAGGAGTATGCCGAAAAAGTGTCGAAGGCCGAAAGCGATATATTCGGATCCCTTTCGCTTGCGGCTACCGGCCAGAGCGAGATCGCCAAGCTGCAGAACCTCTATGCCAGCTATGTGATCAGGAACGGAATGTATTATGTGATCGCCCCCCAGGACGGCCAGATCATCAAGGCCAGGAAATCGGGTATAGGGGAAGTGATCAAGGAAGGCGAAATGCTCGTGCAGATCGTTCCCAACCGGCTGGAGTATGCCGTTGAGCTTTATGTAAGGCCTGTAGACCTCCCGCTGATCGCCCCCGGCCAACAAGTACGGTTTCTTTTCGATGGCTTCCCTGCCATCGTATTCAGCGGATGGCCCGAAGCCTCTTATGGTATCTTTTCAGGCACTGTTTCAGCTGTGGAAAGCGATGTAAGCGAAAATGGAAAATTCAAGGTGCTGGTAAAGCCCGATACCACTTACCGGAAATGGCCCAAAGAGCTTAAGATCGGTACCGGCGCAAATGGCATCGCGCTCCTGAAAGACGTGCCGTTGTGGTATGAGCTATGGAGGAATATCAACTCATTCCCACCTGATTATTATGAACCTGCACAAACACAAACAAAGGAGAAAAAATGAGAGCATTGATCCTGGCCCTCTTTACCCTGTTGGTGCAGTCTGTTGCGGCGCAGCAGAAAGACCTATCTGCAGATGCGCTGCTGGCCATCATAAAAAGGTACCATCCTGTAGCCAAGCAGGCCGCCCTGGATGTAAACATAGCCTCGGCCGAGCTTACTGCGAGCAGGGGCCAGTTTGACCCGGTATTTAACATGGGCAATGCCAGAAAAGAATTTGGCGGGCTTATTTACTATAACCAGCAGCAGACCGAAATAAAAATTCCCACCTGGTATGGTATCGATGTAGTAGCAGGCCAGGAAGAGCTTTCGGGCGAACGCCTCAACCCTGAAGAAACAAGGGGCACGCTCACCTATGTAGGGCTTTCGATGCCGCTGGTTCAAAACCTGGTAATGGACAAGCGCCGAGCTGCGGTGAGGCTGGCAAGGTCTTACCGGGACCTTTCCGAGGTTCAGAGAAGGATAGCGCTCAACGACCTGTTGCACGATGCCCTCCGTGCCTATTGGGAGTGGTGGGAACAGTATTACCTGTATCAGCTGATCCGTTCTGCGAGAGGCAACGCAGAAAGGCGTTTCCAGATGGTTAGACAAGCCTATATCGCCGGCGACCGTCCCGCCATCGATACCCTGGAAGCCTATACCCAGATCCAGTCTTTCGTTATCAGGGAAAGCGAAAGCTTTACCGATCTTGCAAAAGCAAGACTCACACTGTCTGTTTATTTATGGAGGGAAAACGACGAGCAATATGATCTGCCTGCCGATGTGGTGCCGCGCGATGTCGAAGAAGAGCCGGTGCCCCCGCTTGAGGCCATGCTCAGCCAGGCGGAAAGGCATCCCGAACTTACCCAGTACCGTTTCAAGCTTGATATGCTGCGTATAGAAAGAAGCCTTAAATTCCAATTGTTGCTCCCCGAGGTTTATTTGAAGTATAACCAGCTAGGCTACGATATTTCAAGGACCATTAAAGGACCCTGGTTCCAGCAGTCTTACCGGTATGGAATTTCGGTTTCGATGCCGCTACGCCTGTCTGAAGGAAGAGGCGAGTTCAGAAAGGCCAAGCTCAAGATCGAAAGAACCCAGCTTGAGCAAATAAATAAGCAGGTACTCATCAATAATAAGGTTAATCAATACTATACCGAATGGCAGCAAACGACCTTGCAGACTGCCATGCAAAAAAGGCTGGCCGAAAACACAGCCAGCCTGCAAAGAGGTGAGGAGATCCGCTTTCAGAATGGAGAAAGCTCACTGTTCCTGGTCAATTCGCGGGAGCTCAAAACAATAGAAACCGAGCAAAAGCTGATCCAGATACGGGCTAAGAACCGCTCCGCCCTGGCAGACCTCAGGTGGTCGGCGGGATTGCTATTCAATTAAGAGAAGCTTCCTGCGAGCTGTACTTAGGATTTATTGTGGGCTATGAACAAAGGCTGCTGAAGGTGCCGCATAAGATGGTCGGCCATGCTGGGATGAAACATCCTTGAAAACCGGCTTCGCCGATAGGCACCAAGCACAACGAGAGGGTTTCGCTGCTGTTGCAGATGACCGGCGATCTTAGTCTCTGCCAATCCCTTCAGCACGATATAATTGGCTGCCGGAAAGTGGCGTTCGACAAATTCCCTTATGAGCTTTTTGTCGG
>DASTPZ010000161.1:0-2064 GCA_035761965.1 Flavisolibacter sp.
AACCTTGTGATCCGGCGCAGGAGAAAGGGTGCATTCCTGCAGAACCGCAGACCGACGCGGTCTCGTGCAGCCTTCAAAAGCTAAGCGAATATGGCTTAATTTAATAGCGTCGCCATGTTTTATGAATGGAACGCCGGCGGCTCGGTTATTACGTTCCTGCCGGCATTCAGCAAACGCTATTTATATGACTCATCCATCGTCAAGAGAACTGGAGAATTTCAAGAATGAGGTAGGAATCAAATTCCAGCTGTACAATAGCCTTTTCACCTCGCTTCCTTTTCATCGCATCGAAAAGACGGGCATTCTGCTTTCCTTGTTTCATAATCATTGCGAGGAGGGATACGAAAAAGGAATGAGTCCTGCGGAGATCGTCAACGATTTCTTCCGCAAGTTTACATCGATGGATGAAGAAAAGGAGCAGACCGATTTGCTTTTTCGTTTTGTTCAGTATGCCGAAAGGCAGGTCGTTCTTTTTGATGCCGTGGAGGATGCGGCCTTTGGCAGCATCAACGATCTGGTAGGCCCAGGCAGCCTCAAGCAGCTCCAGGCCAAGGTTGCACAGGAAAGATCAGAAGCCGCCTTTATTCAAAAGCTGGAAAGTTTTGCCGTGGCGCTTGTTCTGACGGCGCATCCCACGCAGTTTTATCCCGGACCGGTACTGGGCATTATGAACGATCTGTCAAAGGCCTTGCGTGAGAACAATGCATCGGCAGTGAACAGGTATCTACAGCAGCTGGGCAAAACACCTTTGTACAAAAAACAAAGACCTACACCTTATGATGAAGCCGTGAGCCTGGTATGGTACCTCGAGAATGTTTTTTACCATGCAATCGGCAGGATCATGTCTTTTTTCAGAGAGCAATTCCCGGATTATGTGCAGGATGGCAGGCCTGTGGTCAAGATGGGCTTCTGGCCGGGTGGCGACAGAGATGGAAATCCGAATGTAACCACTGAAACAACCCTGAAGGTGGCGGAAGCGCTTCGCTCGGCCATCATCAAATGTTATTATACCGAAGTAAGAAGACTGAGACGAAGGCTGACTTTTAAAGGGGTCGATCTAATCCTGTCGGAGCTGGAAACAAAGCTTTACCGTAACATATTCATTCCCGGTGCCGCGCCCGATCTAACGAGGGAAGAGGTGCTGGAGGCCCTTGCAGGGGTAAAGGACATTCTGGTCCGTGACCACAGCAGCCTTTTTCTCCCCTTGCTGGAAACCCTGGCCAGTAAAGTACGTGTATTCGGGCTTTATTTTGCCTCGCTCGATATCAGGCAGGAGAGCTCCGTTCACCATGAAGTACTGACAGTATTGGGCGAGAAGCAGGGCTTACTGCCGGCCGGCTACTCGCAGCTGGATGAAGAGGAGAAAATGGATGCGCTCTCTAATGTAAGCGGCAAGGCCGATCCCTCGTTTTATGAAGGGCTGGCAAAGGATACGATCCAGTGTATGCAGGCAGTGAAGGAGATCCAGCGGCTGAACGGACAGGAAGGATGTAACCGCTATGTCATCAGCCAGTGCGGCAGCGCGCTGAATGTGCTCGAGGTCTATGGACTCTTCCTGCTCAGTGGCTGGAAAAGAGAATCGCTCACCGTCGATATCGTTCCACTTTTCGAGACTATTGAAGACCTCAAGAATGCACCTGATGTCATGCGCAAGCTATACAGCCATCCTGTTTATCGCGGGCATCTCGAAAGACGCGGAAACAGCCAGACCATCATGGTCGGCTTTTCCGATGGTACGAAAGACGGAGGCTATCTCATGGCCAACTGGAGCATCTATAAGGCAAAAGCGGAGCTCACAAAAATATCCGCAGCCTATGGCATCGATGTGGTCTTCTTTGACGGCAGGGGCGGCCCGCCGGCTAGAGGAGGGGGTAAGACACACAGGTTCTATGCATCCATGGGAAAGAACATATCTACAAAAGAGATCCAGCTAACGGTACAGGGACAAACAGTAAGCTCTAATTTTGGCAACGTGGAAGCGGCTCAGTTCAATATCGAACAGCTGCTCAATGCGGGCATCATTAACGAGCTTTCTCCCGAGAACAGCAAAACGCTGAATGCGGG
>DASTPZ010000162.1:0-17748 GCA_035761965.1 Flavisolibacter sp.
GTCGACCAGGGGTGGCCGCGTCGTGGACCTCAAGGCCATCCGCACCGCAGAGATCTATCTTATCCGGGCCGAGGCGAATGCTGAGCTGAATAAGCTGGGGGAGGCCGCGGCTGATCTTAATTTTTTACGGTCGAAACGGATCGCGGGTTATGTAAACGAGAACTTTGCGGATAAAAACACGTTGATCGATGCCATTCTTACCGAGCGTTTCAAAGAGCTGGCTTTCGAGGGCTTCCGGTTTTTTGATCTTAGGCGCCGGGAACTTCCTCTGCAACGTGCGGCCAGCGATGTAGACAGTCCGCTTTGGCAGGGGCTTGCAGCCGGCAGCAGCCGCTTTACCTTCCCCATACCGGTAAGCGAATTGCTCGCCAACCCTAATATGGTTCAGAACCCGGGTTATTGATGGGTATCCGATAAAGACAAACGCATCATGCATGCCAAGCAGCTCTATGGCATCCCTCCCCGGTGGATTTCAACACATCCTGGCTGGGGAGGGGTGCCTCGCTGTTTAATTTTCATCGGGCCTGGTCATATCCTGGAGCGGAAGCATTGATTGAACCGATGTCTTTCATGATAACAATACAGTCAGCTTTGTGCAATTAAGGATATGAGTGAGGATTTAGCCAGGAATGGGTGTTAAGCAGCACCGCAGGCATCAGCCGGCCTCGATCTTTTTACGATGCATTACCTGGCTTTCGACGGAGGTAGTCCAAAAAAGCGCTTGAAGGATTTACTGAAAGTGAATATATCCGGAAAATTACAAAGGCTGGCTATGTCAGCTATTTTATGCTTGCCCGAAACCAGCATTTCTTTGGCGAGATGCATTTTCTTTTCAGTGATGTATTGGTAGGGTGTTCTTTTGTACACCTGTTTGAAGCGCCGGAAGAAATGATACTCCGACATGCTGCAGTGGCTTGCTATTTCTTTGATCTCCGTGATCTGCAAGAAATTAAGGTCTATGAAGGCCTTGGCCTCCTGCAAACGCCGCAGCAGTTCCTTCCGGGTGGCCGGCCTTACCGACTCGATAGTGTTGAGTATAAGGTAGTTTCCATACTCCTGGTAAACGATGTGCTCGGCCAGGTCGAAAAACCATTCCTTGTTTATTGAAACATCAGTATCGTTGCTGATCCCGGCTGCCAGCAGCCGCAGCTTTTTGCCGAGCGAGGTGTCGTGCACTGAGGAGAGAGTTTCAAAGAATTCGGGGTAATGAAAATAGCCGTCGAGGTACTCATCCAAAGCTTCATTCCGGGAGCTAAGGATGGTAAAGGCTTCGGCAAGTGTTTGGGGACATACATCTATGCAGATGCTTCTCACCAGATGACGGTTGTCAAAATATGCCTTAACGTCGCCATGCTTGCAGGCGAGGAGATAGTTGCCGGCTTTTACGCCATATTCTTTCCCTTCCACCTTGTAATAAATGCACTGATCAAGCACGAACTTAATGCTGAAGCTGCGAAAGGCATTGGTGGTAAAGAACTCGTTCAGCTCTGAGTAATAGATGACGTCGGTATCCGAGGGCTTGCTCATGGATAGCTTGTTGCTCTCCGTTATTTTCTGGATAAATCTCATGCGCCCGCTATTCTATCGCTAATTTGATTCAATGTATCCGGTTTGGCAGGGTTTCCGTAAAGCCATTTGACCATTTATCAAAAACCCGCGGTAGCGGGATCAACATGAATGCGTTGTGAGTATTTTGCAAGAAGGATCGACTGCCGGTTCGCGAAGAAATTACAGGGTTTGACCAGCTTGATTTCATGCTTGGCAAAACAAAATAGCAAGGGCGGCAGCTATCCGTTCAAATATCCGTAAGCTTACCATAGCTGTCCGGTCGCGATCATAACAGAACTCTTTAAATGTTCTACTACATAGTTTTCTCATGTGCATGTTAAATGTACATATCAGGGTCTTGTTTCTACAGGACCCTCTTGCTTTACCAGCCTGCCGCAGTCAAGATCAATATGCCGCTTTCTGAGATTCGAATTCGTAAACATTGGCACCCGCGGTCTGCGGTGTGTTTTTGAATGGAGATACCATTCTTGTCTCTTACTATACTGCCATGCAACTGTAACTGTCTTGCCTGGGCGATACGCGGGATGGTTGTTTTTGACTGGAGCTCGAGCTGTGGAATGATCCTGTTCGCTCCTGTTCTATACGTCCGCCGGGGAGCCCGCCCCTGCGCTGCAACGCTGCATCGTAGCGCCTTTACTATTTTACCTTGCATAAGGTTAATTAAGGTTAAGCTGGGATAAACGGTGTAAAAACAGGAATAGCTTCGCATTAACTTGCTTCCAATTCATTTGATCATCAAAACTAAAAACATGAAAAAATTCATTTTTACCTCACTGGCTGTATTATCTGTTGCCTTACTTCATGCTCAGCTTAAAGAGGGCCGGATAATTTATGAACGTACAACCCAGCTAAAGCTCTCTTTCCGCAATGCTGAGGCAGAGGCCATGTTCAAAGATGTACCTAAAACACAGGTTGCCAGTTTTGAGCTGTTATTCGGCAACAATCAGTCGCTTTGGCAATCGCTTCCGGATGTAAACCAGGAAGCAAGCCAGATGAGCGGATCCGAAACCGGCGGAAAGAGTTTTATGATCAAAAGCTTCGGCGGCGATGATGTGGTTTATCACAATTTTGGAAGCGGCAAGAAGATCGTTTCCCGTGAGTTGAGCAATAAAAAATACATAGTTGAAGATACCATTGCCAAGCTCACCTGGAAAATGACCGAAGAAAGCAAGACTTTTCTTAATTACAGGGTAATGAAGGCTACCGCGCAGATGATTGCTAAACGAACCGTTTCGACCATGGAGAATGGAGAAATGAAGCGCAAGGAAATGCCTGATACAATGCAGATCGTTGCCTGGTTTACTACCGACATCAAAATACCCGCAGGACCTGCTTACCAGGGTCAGCTTCCAGGTCTGATCCTCGAGCTTAGCATAAATAACGACCAGACAGTTTACAAAGCCACCGAAATCTCTCCCAAGGTGACCTTGGCAAGCATCAAGGAGCCAAAAGGCGGTAAACGCATAACTAATGCTGAGTACGTGTCTGAGATGGAAAAGGTAATGGAGGAACACCGCAAAAGGCTGGCAGAAAATGGTGGACGGATCACCATTCCCGTTGCTCAGTAAACCCCATCCAGGCTATTCCTGAGCATGGCTCCGGAAGGTTAACTATTATCAAAATTGCTTATGAAAAAAATAGTCATGCTGCTGTTCCTGGCTTGCGTTTCAGCCTCCGTATGGGGACAGCGGAACCCAGGTAAGGTTCAGGGCACGCTCGCCGATTCCATCACCGGCCAGGGTCTTTATGATGCTACAGTTTCGATCATCAATGCCAAAGACTCCTCTCTGGTTTCATTTACCCTCAGCTCTTCGAGCGGTTTTTTTGAAATGTCCAGCCTGCCCGTAGGCAGCTATGTGCTGAAAGTATCTTATTCAGGCTTTCAATCACTGGTCAAGCCCTTTGAAGTTACTGCAGAACAGGCATTGATTGATCTGGGTGTTGTTAAAATGGGACGCCAGTACAAGGCCCTTGATGAGGTGGTGATCAAGGATGACGCACCGGTGAAGATCAAAGGCGATACAATCGCCTTTAACGCAGATGCTTTCAAAACCAGGCCGAATGCCGTGGTGGAAGATCTTTTAAAAAAGCTTCCCGGCGTTACGGTCGACCGGGACGGTACCATCAAGGCGCAGGGTGAACAGGTACAAAAAGTCTATGTAGACGGAAAGGAATTTTTTGGCAACGATCCCAAGCTGGCAACCAAGAACCTGGGAGCTGACATGGTGGCTGAGGTAGAAATATATGATGATATGAGTGATCAGGCCAAGTTCAGCCGGATAGACGATGGCAGCCGTTCGAAGGCCATCAACCTCAAGCTCAAAAAAGAAAAAAAGCGGGGTGTTTTTGGCCAGGCCAATGCGGGATATGGTACCGACGAAAGATATTCGGCCGGCTTACGCAGCAATTTTTTTAAAGGAGCCACGCAGGTGTCCGTTTTTGGCAATGCCAACAATACCAACCGGCAAGGCTTTACCTCTACAGACCTGATGGGCATGGGCAGCAGCTCCGGCGGAGGCATGCCCATGACCAGCGGCAACACCATATCAAGGAGCGGAAGCACGATGGTTGCCAGCGGTCAGGGTGGGGGAAACAGTACCAATACCGGTATAGGAAGCAGCAATGGAATCACAACTTCCTGGTCTGGTGGCATCAACTATAACGATACCTGGAGCAAAAAAATAGACATAAGTGGTGCCTATAATGCAAATAATACCGAGGTCGATAACCGGCGCAATAGCTTCAGGCAGACCTTCTTCCCTGATTCTACCATCAACCGCAACCAGGACTTGTTTTCAAATAATTTAAATACGGTGCACAGGGCAAACATGCGCCTCACCTATGCGATGAACGCCAGCAATTCGCTCATCTACTCTACCAACGTTACTTTCCAGAAGGGGCGTAACGACCGGATGGATACAACTTCCTCCTTTAGTGAGAAGCAGGGGCTGCCTTACAAGATCAACGAGTCCAGGACAACGGTCAATAATTCCGGCGATGCCATGAACTGGTTTAATAACCTGATCTGGAGAAAGCGCTTTAACAAGGCAGGCCGTACGCTCTCAGTGAACCTGAACAGCATTTTCAGCAAAAGTGATTATGGAGGCTTTAACCGCTCACTGCTTTCAGATTACAATGTTCTGGGTTCCAAGGTGAGGGAAGGAAGCTTTGATCAGCAGAGCGGTCGCCAGGGAAACAATTCCACGCACAATGTCAGCTTATCGTACACTGAACCTATAGGCAGGGACAAGATATGGGAGCTGAACTATGCATACAATAGGGCGGAAAACGGCTCTGAGACCAATGTTTATGATTTCAACACCAGCTCAGGTCGTTACGACCTTTTTAATGGCGAGCTTTCTAACGAGTTTGAGAACCTGAACACATGGAACCGCCTTGGTACAAATTTCAGGGTGATCAAAAAGAAATACAACTACCAGTTTGGAGCCGCCCTCCAGAAAACGGCACTCGAAAGCAACAACCTAAGCAAGGCCCAGGTCCTGGAAAATGATTTTACCAATCTGCTGACCAATGCTTCGTTCAATTACCAGTTCATGCGGAGCAAAAACCTGGCTTTTACCTATCGCGGACGTACCAACCAGCCAACGGCCTCGCAGCTGCAGCCAATACGCAATATCAGTAATGCACCTTATTACACCGAGGGCAATCCTGACCTGTCGCAGGAGTTTATCAATAACTTCAGTGCGAACTACCGCTTCTTCGATCCGCTGAAAATGACGAATTTCTTTGTGCTGGCAGGTTTTACAACTACCTCTAACAAGATCGTCAACAGCACCGAGCAGCTCGGGTTCGGCAGTCAGCTTACCAGGCCTGTGAACGTCGATGGCGTATTTGGTGTAAATGCAAATATCAATTACGGTATCCCGATCAAGAAGCTCAGAGGTGGTAATTTCAGTACTACTACCCGCATCAATTACAATCGTGATGCAAGCGTTGTGAACGGTATAAAAAATTATATAAAGAATCTGGTCATAGGTGAAGAGCTCAGGCTGAATTATAACTATAAGGAAAAGCTTGATCTTTCTGCCATTGCGAGTATCGACTATACCGACGCGAAGTACACGATACAGAGCGGTCAGAATACCTCTTATTACACACATTATTATTCTTTGGACGCTGCCTGGTTCTTCCCCAAAGGTTTCGTGGTTTCTTCGGATATTGATTTCATTGCCAATACCGGCCGTAGTGATGGCTTTAACCAACAGTTCACGATGTGGAATGCCTCCCTGGCAAAACAGCTATTTGCCAGCAAAAAGGGTGAGATCAAACTTTCTGTGTTTGATCTGCTGAATAAGAACACGAGCCTGGTAAGGAATGTGGGTGACAACTACGTAGAAGATGTGCGGACCAACGTGCTGAATCGTTATTTCCTGCTTTCCTTTGCCTATAATATCAACAGAATGGGAGGGAAGTCGCTTCCATCCGGAGGCAGAAGGAATGGTGGGTTTACGATCACTCAATAAAGATCTTATACTGCCCCCGCCTTTAAGATGTTGATCGTTGCTCACAAGGGCATGATCTTTACGATGGATTATTTGATAAAAGGGAGAAGCCTGGCTTCTCCCTTTTAATTGGTCATAGGATGATCTGGTATGCAATAGAACATGCTATCAGTTTGACCGTCTTCATCGCACCATGAACTGCTTCTGCAGGCTCAATCCGCCTTCAACGATAATAAGGTAGATGCCCGGCCTCGCCTGAAACCTGATCCGCTCTCTCATGCGACCACCGGGGTGCTGGATGTTAAGCCGTTCTATTTTTTGTCCAAGGCTGTTATAAATAGCTATATGGTATTTTCCCGCAGGAATCTCTGCTGTGTAGAAACGAAGCTCATTTCCATCTGCCGGGTTGGGTGATATGGCCAGGAATGAAGAGTTGAGCCGGGTTGCTATCCTTACGATCCCGCTGTGAGTGATCTTTCCGCTTGTTTCCACCGAACGGATTCTGTAATAATTGTCGCCTGCCGGATCTGTATCCAGGAATGAGTAATGTACCTTTGCACCATTGTTTTCTCTTGCGGCAACCTGGTAGATTGTTTTGAAACCGATGCCATCGCCGGACCTCTCGACCTGATAGTAGCTGACATCTATCTCTGTATCATTGTTCCATTCCACAGCTATTCCCCCTGCTTGTTCAGTGGCTTTGATGGCAGAGAAGCTTACAGGAAGTACTGCGATCCCTACCTGGGCGAAGGTGAAATAGCCAAATGCACCAGTCGTCCCCGAGCTTACCTGTCCCGAATCAGCTGCACCCGGGAGCATACCGGGCAGCCAATTCTCATCCTGCCAGCAACTGCCCGTATAGCGACCTAATGTTATACGACTGCCTCCATCAGGGTCTGCGATGGGCAGGCTTCCATTTGTCCAACTGCCGGCTGCAGCTGCCCTGGCGTAGCTGATTCCTATCTGTGCATTTGCTCCGGCATCCATGCGCTCGACGCGCCAGGCCCCATTTGATGTATAGCCTTTCAGGTTGGGAGAGGCGCAGATTGGACCTCCTGGTGTAAGGTCCAGGTACTCCACGGTAAAGCTGCTTTCCTCAGATGAAACCGGCTTGATAAATATAGGGCGGTATGATGCCGGTCCTCCCACGGGGAAGCCGTATTGACCGGCACTATTGGTTTTCATTGTGAGAGGACCGTCTATATAGTAATCGCTGGAGGCTCCGGCAATGGAAGCCTGGGATGAGAGGGCAAGGGTGCCGGCATTCCTCGTCTGTATGCGGCTGCCCAGGGTAAGAACACCGTTGATAAGGGCTGATCCTTCTACCTTTTTTGTTCCCCCGCTGATTTCGACATGCTGGTAATCAAGCCTGCCGGTAAGCTCTTGCAGCCCGGAAGAAGACGTAAAGCCAATAGTGGAGTTGTCGCCCAGACTTGTTCCTCCTGTATGGGAAAAGCTGGCGGCCAGTCCATTAGGGTGATGGGTAGTAAATGTACCGTTCACGGTCAGGTTGCCCATACCTGTCAGCCTGAAAGTATCCGCATGAAGCCTTCCTTCAATCTTCATGGCGGGGCCGGCTCCCAGACTAAGATCGCTCTCAAGCGAAACGGAGCTGCCTGTTGGGATATTCCATTGAATTGACGCCGGGTTGAATGCAGTGCTTACAGACAATCTCTTATTATTGCCGCTAAGCCTGATCTCCAATAGGGATGCAACGTTGGCGTTGAACCTGCCTTGTACAAGAAAGCTGCCTGCTACATGTAATGCAGTATTGGTTGCACTGCCGTTGCTGAACTCCAGCTTTCCATCAGGGCCCTGGATAATGAAGTCGCCGCCAATATCCATTCGTGCATTTGTTGTATTTGAAAAGAGTCGCAGGTAACGTCCTGCAATTGCCGAAGTGCTTGTTACCACGAAATTTCCCGCCACAGAGTTGAGCGCCCCGCCCAGGTTGACCGTCTGTGCCTGATTGACGGCGTTCCATACCACATGCCCGAAATTTTGATTAAGCTGTGACGGGGCCGCTGTTGTTATTCCGGTGAATTCAACGGTGGAAGAAGGATCCCAGGAGCACAGCCATACAGGCCCGCCATTGCGATTGTGCCGGTAAAGGCTTCCTGCTTTGAATTCAATGAAAGTTCCCGCTGCAGAGAAAGTGCCGGCATTATTGATGACAATTCCTCTTGCTTCAAGGTCTGTTCCCTGCCTATCTGCCAATGTGAAATTAGCTCCCACAATGAGTGTTGAGCCGGTTTCTATCAGGAGCCGGTTGGCGCTGGTCGGTACGCTTATTGTGAGCTCATGACCGCTGCGAATGACAGTGCTGGCCGCGGTATTGGTAGGAGGTATCGTAGCATCGGCCCAGTTGATGCTGTCCGGTGAAGACTGCCAGCTGCTGGCCGCCGACCAACTGCCTGAGCTTTTTGACCGGAAATGATCCGACGCGCCACTTGTTGCGACGATATCGAAGGCCGTACTGGAAACTTCCCAATCTCCTGTTCCTGCTCTTTTTGCATTAAGGGTAAGGTTCGTACCTGCTGTATTGTGTATAAGGCCGGGAAAACCTGCGATTCCATTGACAACCGTCGAGAGGGACATACCCCCGCTTAACGACCCGCTCGAGCTGATTTGAATACCTGTGTTAAAATCGGTATCCAGGTTTTCCTTCTGGTCAACCGCAGCTACTAAAACCGATGGTGTCATTTCGTTTCCTACGCCTGTATTTGATGGAGGCTGCTGGAAGCGCAGCCGGTCGGCGCTGACTTCGATCCGGTTATGATTGCCCTGCGAGGAAGAACTGGCGCCGCTTGCATCAGCCAGTGCAAAACCTGACCCGGCAGGGTCTGCCGTGGCGGAAACAACTGTAAAGATTGACTGTTCATTGTCGGTAACAATACTCTTATAGACGACCCGTATAGAAAAGTTCCTGCTTCCATTATCACTTGTGCCCAAGCCCAGGGATCCAAAGCTGATGCTGCCTGCCGCGGCCGTTTCCCCTAGCTTGGTCGGCCCGTCATAGATAGCGATGCGGTCAATGCTGCCGCTGTTGCTCACCGATAGGTTGAGCGCCGTCAGAATTGTTCCGCTGGCATCACTATCATCCTGGCCTCCTCCATCCTGGATAATGAACCTGGCTACTTCGATGCTATTGGAAAGTTCAATGTCCGGGCCCTGGTAATGAAGGTAATTGATGTCGCTGGCCGGAATAAAGGTATCGTCATGAATGATACGGGAATTATTGCTGCCGGCTCCTGTGACCGGCAGAATGGAGCCTTCCACAGATAAGCCATAGAGTCCTGCGGAAGACGAGCTGAATCCCCAGCCCCCCGTAGTAGTTTGCCCGCTGGCGTAATAGCGAAAAAAAACGGTTGTGCCACCCGGTATTGACTGCAGCTGGGCAACGGCTGAGAGATCCAGCACAGGCATGATGCCGGAGGCGCCGGTAATAAGAAACGGAGAGCCTGCAAGGGTGAAGTTTATGCCGTCAAGACTATACGCGAACTGAGCACTCACGCCAGGTGAGGCCGCAAAGCTTGCGGTACCTGAAAACCTGGCATTGATAGAGGTGATCGACAGGATGTGGCCCGGCAGGGCCGTCATCGAGAATTGAAAATAATCGCTGTTGGATGTGGCAATGCCGTCGTTTTGGAACCCGGTCGTGCGGAAGGAGTTAGCTCCTGCGCTCGGTCCCGCACTGCTGCCGCGTGTTAACAGCACCGGTACTGCAAGGTTAGGGGCAGAAAGGTCGGCGACAGAGCTAAGCTGGTTGCTTTCGCCGGTAAAGTCCCAGGCTGCCAGCTGTGCCTGAGCCGAGTAAATGCCGCATAGTGCCAGCATAAGAACACATAGCTTTCTCATGAGATGTTTTTGATGATTGAATGAATGGCAGTAGTATAGCGTATGCGTGCAGTCGAAGGGAACAGGACGGTGGCAGGCTGCTTTGTAAAGCTATGAAGCAGCCTGTATGTTGAAAGGAGGGAATAACCCTCCCGAAATGATTTTTTTCTTCTTTAAATCTGTTGCCATATGGCATGCAGGTAGGATGACTTTTTACCGCTTGACCATGAAGGTTCAGGTACCAGAAGCATACAGTATCTCAATAAGCTAAAGCATATTCCCCGGTTAGATTGTCGTGGCCGGGATAGTATGAGTCCTGGCCGTCATTGTCCTGGTGGCGTTTTGGCCTGATACCAATATCACATTATCTTCAATGCCTAACAGCTGACTATGTCCAAGAAAGGCCCTATCGTGATTATTGAAGACGACCTGGATGACCAAAGCATCCTGGAGGAAGTATTTGGTTTGCTGGAAGTAAAAAATGAGCTCTTGTTCTTTACCAATGGTCTTAAGGCCCTTGAACACCTGAAGGTCGCTGCAGAAGACCCTTTCATCATCATATCAGATGTAAATCTTCCCGGCATGAGCGGCCCAGATCTTAAGAGAGAGATCAACAAGGATCCTGTGCTCAGGGAGAAAAGCATTCCTTTTGTGTTCTTTACCACAACGGCCAGCAACCAGGCTGTGAAGGATGCTTATGAGATGATGGTTCAGGGTTATTTTCAGAAAGGCAACAGCTTTGCCGAGCTTACAAATGCCTTGCGTCTGATTGTCGGCTACTGGACACTTTGTAAACATCCGATCGAGAATTAGATCCGCGAGTCAGTTCTGTATTGCGGCCATGGTCCTGAGGATGCCCGATGCCCATGCATAAACATTATGGCTCATCACCGATCTCCTCATTTGTTTCATTTTTACCACCTGTTGCTCCTGCGGCATTTCAAGCGCTGTGAGGATGGCGTCTGCTGCCTGCTCAATATCGTAAGGATTGATGATGAGAGCACCATGAAGCTCTTGTGAAGCGCCGGCGAACCTGCTCAGTATGAGGCTTCCATCATGCTGGCTCCTGGATGCGATGTATTCTTTAGCTACGAGGTTCATACCATCGTGAAGGGAGGTGACCATGCAGAAATCGGCTGCTCTGTAAAACGGGATGATCTCTTCATGGCTATGGTGCTTTTTGAGGAAAAGAATAGGTTGCCAGTTCCTGGTCTTGAACTTCCAGTTGATGCGGTTGGCCTCATTGTCCACAGCGCTGATCGTGTCTGCATAAGATTTCAGTAAGGAGCGGCTGGGTGCGCCGATCTGCACAAATGTAAACCTGCCCTGGTACGATGGATTCTTTTCAAGGAAGCGTTCTATGGCCAGGAATTTTTCTATCAGCCCTTTCGTATAATCGATCCGGTCTACACCAATGCCAAAGCACTGGGCCTGGAGGCCATGCTGTTTCAGCAGCTCGTGCGGCTCGGGCTTGCTTTCAAACGCGCTCTCATAGTCCTTGAGTGTAAAGGCGATGCTGATCGGAAAAGGCTTAACCAGGGTAAAATGGTTTCCGATCTTTACAGAATAGCTTTCCCAGATCACCCTGGACTCGAGTGAATTATTCACCGTTTCCAGGAAATTATTGCAATGATATTGGGTATGGAAGCCAACAAGGTCAGCTCCGAGCATACCGAGAAGCAGCTCCCGCTGCCAGGGACAAATGCCAAAAGACTCCGGGTTGGGCCAGGGTATATGCCAGAACAGCGCAACCTTTGCATCAGGCCTTTCCCGCTTGATCAGCCTTGGCAAAAGTGCAAAATGATAATCCTGCACAAGGATAAAAGGGGCTTCTTCATCCTTGATCTCCTCGAGCACCGCCTTTGCATAAAGGGCATTTACCTCGCTGTAATGATCCCAGTCTTCCTTTCTGAATACAGGCCTCGTGTGTGCAATATGGCAGAGCGGCCAGAGTCCCTCGTTAGAGAAGCCATAATAGTAATGGTCTTCCTGCTCTTTCGTAAGCCATACTCTTCTTAATGTATACTTGCCTTCATAAGGAGGCACCAGCACCTTGTCATTCTCATCGACCGTTTCCCTGTCGGCATCACCGCTGCCGGAAGCGATCCATAGGCCTCCACAGGCTTTTAATATGGGCTCGAGTGCGGTAACCATCCCGCTCGCCGGCATGATGCATCGGATCTCTTTTCCAGCCCTTATGTGCATATAAGGCTCACGGTTCGATACCACGACCAGCTTTTTGTCCTGGAGAAGCTGCTTCATCTCTTCATTGAGCCGCTCTGGCGTCCATACCGATTCGGCGGATGTTCTCAGCTTTGCCTCTTCCTGGGCAATAGCCTTTGCCTCCAGCATGGCTTGAGCAATGCCCGATATTTCCTTGTAAAGCGGCTCCAGGAAAGTTGCCGGGGGACGGGTTTTCAGCTGATCAACATCACCTGTCCTTGCCGCCCTTACCCAGTCGATCACTTTATGAATAGGCTTTAATACTCCCCAGCGTACGATCAGCAGGGTAACGACGGATATAACCAGGGCCTGCAGGAACCATCTGATGAAATTGCGCAGCCAGATGCTGCGGATGATATTCTCGATATAGCTGGCATCGCTGTAAAATACTACTGCCCTCGAAGGACCATCTGCCATTTTTACCAGGCGGATATACTGGAAGATCATTTTGCTGCCTGTATGAAAAGCATCGCTCAGGGAAGTATCTTCAACGATTGCCTTTGTGATATAATCCCTGGAATCTTCCAGAAAACTTTCGGCTGCAGCATTTAGGGGACGCAGGCTGTCGGCATGATAGACAATGGTGAGCCCTTCGAAATTATAGGGCTGAATCACGCTGTCTGGAATGGAAACAGGCATACTGTCGCTCAGCTCAAGCTCGCGAAGATGATTGCTGTAGAATTCCTCGGCTGTGCGGATGGTGTTTGTCTTCAGTTCATTATTCAGCTGCGCTCTTTCCGAGGATATTTGAAAAGCGGTAAAGCCGAGTGCCACAAGACCTACTGCTATAATGATGGCCAGGATCAGGGCGAGGTTTAACTTCATACGCGTTCTTTTGGTCGCAAAAAAGATGCCTGTATTGAAGAGCTGGCATGGGCCTGCGGCAATGATGTTAAGTGGGAAAGTAAAGCCCCTGGACGGAACAGGGGCATTTACCACATGAAAAAACCAACCAGTAATTAGCGATTACCAGCTTCTTTGTCGCTTTCAGTTTTGACGCTTTTCTCCAGCACGGCGATATATTTTTTTGCGTCCTCATTATCCGGATCTACAGAAAGCACTTTTTGAAAATAGCCGATGGCTTCTTCGTAATCCTTATCCTTGTTCGCTTCGTAAACAGCCATATAGCCATAGGCTTCCACCATCCAGTTTCGGTAGTTGGCGTTGGTTGTATCTTTCTGCAAAGCTTGCACCAAAGCCTGGTAATAAGGAACAGCCAGGCCGCTATCCATTTCCTTGTCCCGGGCGGCATTGCTGCGCGCCTGCCAGTAGTAGCCAAAGCTTTGCTCGGGATATTTGGTCACATACATTCCGAACACGGAGTCGGCCATTGCATAATCTTCTGCCCTGTACCAGGCCAGCCCCCAGTTAAAAAGATCAACATTGGTGGCCTTTTCATTGTTCCGGTAATAACTGCCCAGCCACTTGGCCTGGCCGGCAAAATCTTTCCGGTTGCCGTAAAGGCCAGCCAGCTTTTTGTAATACTCAAAAAGGGCCGCAGAATCTTTCTCTATGGAAGCCGCTTTTGTATAATAAAGCATAGCTGAATCAGGACTTGCTGAAAGCGCTTCGTGAAATTCTGCCATGGCTCTATAGTCCTTTGCCAGAAAATTGCTGTCTGCCTCGGTCAGGAAGTACTGCTGCATAAAGGACAATGCCCTGGACGTATCTCCCTTGCCGGCATAGCTATACCCGATCAGCTTCAACAGGCGCGGTTCGGCCTTCTCTGCCTGTATGCCCATGATGCCGCTGGCTTTCTCAATTGCCTTGTCGTAGCTCTTGTTGACGAAATAAAGGTCGGCCAGCTCATAATCCCTTTGGGGCGATGCATCCGAATTTGCCGCATATTGATTGTAATATTCGAGGGCTTTGGCAGGATCGTAATAGAAATAATGAACGTACATCCTTTGCAGGGCAGGAGCGTAGGCCGCATCTGCCTCAAGTGCTTTATTGAAATATTCGAGGTAAAGCTCCTTGTTCTTTTGTGTCGAGAATATCTTGCCTATTTTATAATAGGCTGGTGCGTAGTTGCCGTCCCATTCGATAGCTTCTTTGTAAGCGGCGTAGGCTGCTGAGCCGTCCCTGGCTTTCAGGTGTGCGTCTCCTTCGAGCGTTTTGAGGGCCGCATTTTTTTTGTCTCTTTTCAGTGCTTTGGCCGTAAGCTCCAGGGCAAGGGCGGCATCGCCGGCTTCGGTTTCCACATGTGCCCTGGCAATGGCTTCCAGTATGGCCGGATCCTTTTCCCTGGTTTTGTCAAGGGCATGGTTGAAGAAGCCGGCCGCACTGTCTTTCTTTCCCTGCGAAAGCATCAACCGGCCATAGGCTGCGGCATGCCATGCATCGTCCCTGATCGAAGGGGGTGCATTGTATAAGATGCCTGCTGCTTTCGCAGGCTCTTCCTGGTACAGGTGAGCGAGGGTAAGGCCATACCAGGCTTCGGCAAGACCAGGCTGTTGCTGTACAAGCTTGCCGAAATGCTGTTCTGCGCTTTGATAGCGCTCGTAGTACAAATGCTTTTTCCCTTCTTCCAGGGTTTGTGTAAGGGCCGGAATGCCGATGATCAGGCATATACTGGCTGTAAATAGTTTTTTCATGATGTTTTCATTTTATATTGATCCGAAGAACTGCGGCCAACCGTAAGCACCTGAACCTTTGAGGCGGGCGGCAATACATCGGAAAGTTCCCGGTTGGGCCATCCTATCCGTGTTTCTGCGCCCTGGTTCAGCAGGAGGATGTCTGCGTCAGTTCTCTTAGCATAGGATAATACCGTTCTTGCCTTGTTGTATCCATGCAGCACGGTATGTTCAACCGGGCAGTGCAGATCATTCTTCAGCCACTGGTAGAGCTTTAGCAATGAAGATGCTTCCGAAGCATCAGTCTGACCGTCCGGAGCAAAGGCCACCAGGTGTATCCTCACGCGGCATTGCTTGCACAAGGCCGACAATATGGCCATCTTGGCCTGGGTTGGCGCTTCACTAACGGGAACAACTACGGTTTTGATCCTGTTTCGCAACGCACCGGGTTTGACTGTAAGTACGGCAATGCCTGTTCTGTTGGCGAGCCTGGCCGGCGAAACGGTATGCACTAGGCTAGGCCAGGAATGATGCGACCGTTTGCCGATCACCACGAGGCTTGCCTGCAGCTTGAGGGCTATTCGTTCAATCGTTCGTTGAACTGAGCTGTGATTCGTGATCCAAACGAATATCTTCAGAGAAGGATGGCTTTCTTCAAGACAGGCCCTCCATTGGGCCAGCCTGGTTTCTGCCGATTCCCTTGCTATCTGGGCTGCTGCCCGGCTAATACATCTTGTAACATGCAGCAGGTGCACATGGGCATTACCCGTATCGGCCAGCTCCAGTGCTTTATAGATAGCAACTTCGGTGTTGATGGAAAAATCCACAGGAACCAATATGGTCTTAAATGATACGGGCATAGTGCTTAGTATCATCAAACCTAGTCCTGGAGTATTAAGGTAGCATTAGTGCCCGATTAGAAAACTATTAGAACTGTAGGCGGCCCCCTGGAGGCATATTCTTAATGGTATGGTTGTTTGTAAATTGCGATGGATATATTATGATCATGGAAGACAGAAGGATATTGCTGGTAGAGGATGAGCAAAAGATCGCCGATACACTTAAGCTGGGATTGCAAGAGCATGGCTATTCAGTGGAAGCAGCTTACGACGGCAGCATCGGCCTCAAGCTTTTTGGCTCGCAGCCATTCAGCCTGGTTGTGCTGGATATAAATTTACCGGGTCTGAATGGCTATGAGCTTTGCAAGCATATCCGCGCGGCAAATCCCGGGGTTCCGGTGATCATGCTTACGGCGCTCAACTCACTTAACGACAAGATAGAAGGGTATGATGCCGGTGCCGACGATTATATCATTAAACCCTTTGAGTTCAGGGAGCTCCTGATGAAGATAAGGGCACTGCTGCGCCGCTCTGCCAGCCAGGTGGTTCCGGTAGGCAACCTGCTGAAAGCAGCCGACCTGGAAATGAACCTTGATACCAAGCAGGTGAAAAGGGCGGGCAGGCTTATCAGTCTAACTGCAAAAGAGTTCCAGCTGCTCGAATACCTGATGCGCAATAAGAACAGGGTGCTTTCAAGAGCCGATATTGCTATCAATGTATGGGATATAGATTTCGATACCAATACCAATGTAATAGATGTTTATATCAATTATGTCCGGAACAAAATAGACAAGCAGTTCGACCAGAAGCTGATCCAGACCCAGGTGGGTATGGGATATGTACTAAAAGAAAACGGCTGACATGCCAGTACGAATACGCATCACCATCCTGTTCGCCGTCATGGTCTTCCTCATCCTGGGTTTCGTCTGCCTGGGCATCTATTATTTTTCTTTCTCCGCAAGGGAATCATTTATCAAGACCAGGCTGGCCAATCGTGCTATCACAACAGCCAGGCTGCTGAGCCAGCGCGAAGTCTTCGACCGCGAGCTCATCCGAAAGATCGATTCTTCCACGACCATATCCTTGAAGAACAAAGCCCTTCAGGCATACGATGTACAGAACCGCAGGATATACCGGTACAGTGATATACCTGGTGATACTATCGCCATCGATACCTCGCTGCTGGCAAAAGTGCGTTCGGTTGGACAGGTTTTTTTTACGAGCAGCGGAAAAGAAGTGGTTGGTTATCACTATACGGAGCCTGGCATCAGCCTGGTGATGGTTTGCGGAGGCGAGGATGAAGAAGGGATCAATAACCTTAGAACCCTGCAGAAGATATTGCTGCTCAGCTTTTCTGCAGGGCTGCTCGTTGCCCTGGCCGGCGGCTATTTTTTTTCGGGCGGGCTGCTCCGGCCAATCAAAAGAATCACTGGAGAAGTCAAGGAAATATCTGCACAGAACCTGGCCCGTCGTATCGAGGAGGGTACTGTAAAAGATGAATGGTACCGGCTGTCGGCTACATTGAATGAGCTCCTCAACCGGCTTCAGGAAAGCTTTGAGCTGCAGCGCCGCTTTATTTCCAACGCCTCTCACGAATTGTCGACACCGCTAACTTCCATATCCAGCCAGCTTGAGGTATCCCTGCAACGTGAAAGGGCGGCAGGGGATTACAGGCAGGTCATGCAATCAATTTACCAGGATGTGCAGCATATGAGCAAGCTCACGCAGACCCTGCTGGAGTTTGCAAAGGCCTCAGGCAATGCCGGCGGGCTCGAGATAGACCTAGTGCGCATCGATGAGATCGTGCTGCAGTTGCCTTCCGAAATGGCCAGGATTGATCCCGCATACAACGTATCATTAAGCTTCGATAACCTTCCCGAAGATGAAGAGAAGTTGCTGGTATTCGGCAATGAGGCTCTTTTGCTTACCGCCATTCGCAATATCGTGATCAACGCCTGCAAATATTCGCCGGATCACCAGGCATCCATCCTTCTCCGCGCAGCGGGTAACCAGGTGAGCGTTGTTGTGTCTGATAAGGGGATGGGTATACCCGAAGCGGAGCGAGAAAATATCTTTCAGCCTTTTTACCGTGTAAATGAAAACAGGGCAGCAGGCGGGTTCGGACTTGGGCTTTCACTTGCAAACCGGATTGTAAAGCTTCACAAAGGTTTGATCGAAGTTAGCTCTCCTCCCGAGGGTGGAACGCGATTCATTGTGCAGCTGCCGGCAGCCGGTATGATGGAA
>DASTPZ010000163.1:0-38764 GCA_035761965.1 Flavisolibacter sp.
AGAGTGCAACGACAGCGGAAGCAGAAACAACGAGCGGGACGGCCATAAGCCAGGATATATTCAGCAGCCAGGTAGAACAGCAATTCAAAGGAGCGCTGTATTCGCTGAACGAGATGGAGCACTCCGGCAGCTCTGCCAGGTTCGAAACCGGGAGTACCGCCTTCCCAGGCCTCAGCAAGGCCTTGCCGGATAATGGTCCATCCATCCTCACTGTCGATAATGCCACCAATACCGATATCGTGCTGCTGTATTTTACTTCCGATAACCTGCTCCTGGATAATTCTTCGAAGCCTTATGCTGTTTTTATTGGCAAGGGAGAACACTACAGCACCAGGTTTGCCGCTGGTTTTGGCCGCTTTAATTTCATTTTGGGAAATGACTGGCTAAGGCTCGACAATAGCCAGTCATTTGTTTTTCCGGGGCGTTCGTCCCCTTCAAGCAGCTGGCAAATGGACTATTATTTTAGGGTTCCCCTGCCAAGACAACACTATCTCTCGCATGATGTGGAGATAACACGTTTTGAGCAACCGAATAACCAAAACATAAATGCGCCCGCACATAAGCCTTTGCATGAGCCTTCCGGCTCGGTTTATGACGAATCGAATACCAGCGCGACATTGAGATTCGTGCAATCCGGTAACCAGATCAGTCTTAAAGGCTCCGGCACCCTTTATATTTACGAAAGCCCCTTAAGGCTCTTTGGTGGAGAATAACCGGGGCCGCAGCCAGCGTCTCCTTTTTTAAAAGCCTTTTTGCCATGGAATGCTGTCTCCCTTCTTTACTCCTTCCCGAGTAACTGGTTTGAAAATTGCAGCCGCTATCGAAAAACGGGATGGCGGCAACAAAGCAAAGAAGATCGGCGAAAACCGGTATATCAAGGAATCAATGCCCGGTTCCTTCGGGCACTTTATTGATCATTGGCGGAAAAGAAAACAAGGGCGAGGAAGGCCCGGAGAATAAAAAAAGGCCCGGTGATTTTATCAAGCTTGAGGTATTGCAGAAATTCAAGGACCTGCTGCCCAAGAGCAATTCCATAGTGGAAGTAGTAACCACATCGAGCAGCGAGGGCGAGGAGTCTTTTAAGGATTACAAGAGAGTATTCGAAGAGCTTGGCATTACAAATGTGGGGCATATACACCATATGAGCCGCCGGGAGCTGCTGCAGGACTCCATGCTGGAACGGATCGAAAAGGCAGATGGCTTCTTTTTTTCTGGAGGCGACCAGCTCAAGCTGACCTCGATATATGGTGGTACCGTCTTCCTCACGGCATTGAAGGAAAAGTACATCAACAGCCGTTTTGTAGTAGCAGGAACAAGTGCAGGCGCCATGGCGCTGTCAACACCGATGATCTATGCGGGTAATGATGAGGTGCAGGAGCTCGGTGGACAGATCAAGGTAACTACGGGACTGGAATTTCTGAAAGATGTTTGTATAGATACTCATTTTGTGCACAGGGGAAGGTTTGTGCGGATGGCTCAGGTGATCTCTACCAACCCAACCTGCATTGGCATTGGGGTAGAGGAAGATACGGCTGTGCTGGTGAAGAACGGAGTTGAGGTAGAAGTGCTGGGAACAGGGCTTGTAATGATCATAGAAGGGTTTCATATATCTGAAACAAGCATCGTTGAGTTCACAAAAGATGTGCCCGTCACCATCAAAAACCTTAAGGTATCGCTTCTGTCATCAGGTAATACTTTTTATATTCCGCAGGTTAATCCGCCGCATAAATAAAAGCCCTCCATAGACATGGAGGGCCGTCCAAAACACATGTGACTTTCTATGTTCACTGAATGAGGTAGGGTATGGTTAAGCGGGCTCTGTTATGGGCAAGGATTAATTGATAACAGGTGCAAATTACCCTTGGGGCTTTTGGCAGACAAGCGTATTACTACCGAAAAAGGCCCGTATTAGTACGGAATTTTTTAAACCCCATTCATATCCATTCAAATGGGTGCATTAAAGCACATTGCTTCAAGTAATTTCGTCCACGAATAATGAAGGGGGCAAAACAAATATTCAGGGATTTGCCGCGGCTTCTGAGCAGCTCACTAAAAGAGCTGCTTAAGAACGATCCATTGCGGATGGCTGGGGCGACGGCCTTCTTTACCACCTTCGCCCTTCCTCCGATACTGGTGATATTGATACAGGCATTCAAGTTGCTAATAGGAGGCCGTGCCATAAGGGTCGAGCTGTTCGACAGCCTGGCCGGCATCGTTGGTCCCGAAACGGTAAGACAGCTCATCGATATCATGCGCAGCATGCGAAGGCTTGCCCAGAATTGGTATGTTACGATCGGCGGTTTTATTTTTTTGCTGTTCGTGGCCACTACACTGTTCAAAGTGATCCGCAATTCACTGAACCAGGTATGGAAGATCAGGCCATATGCTAAACGTGGCCTTGGCAAAAAGCTTAGGTCGAGGGCGCAGAGTATAGCTGTCATTCTTATTGCCGGTGTGCTTTTTATCATTGGCATTATAGCCGAAGGCGCACAGGCCTTTATCGGCAGCTATATATTCGAGTTGTCTCCGCTGCTGTCGGTTTATTTCAATACGGTACTCAGCCAGATCATCTCGATCCTCATTGTAACGGTATGGTTTACGATCGTGTTCAGGTTCCTTCCTGATGGAAAGCCCAGGTGGAATATTGCACTGGCCGGCGGGCTGCTGACCTCGCTGCTTTTTGCTGCCGGCAAGGCTATTCTGCACTGGCTGCTTTCTTATAGCAATATCAATACATTGTATGGAACGTCTGCCTCTATTGTCCTGCTGCTGCTGTTTGTGTTTTATGCCTCGCTCATTCTTTACTACGGCGCGGCATTTACTAAGGTTTGGGGTATTTACAGGGGGCTTCCGATATTGCCCAGGCATTATGCCATGCATTACCGTGTAACAGAGGCTGAAGAAAGAGGATCGGGCTTAGGAGAATAAGAACGTGTTCGCTTTGTTATGATGCAAAGACGTGAGGCTGGCCTCTGATTAATCAGGAAAGGAAAGGGGAAGAGGAGGACCGGCATTCTACGCCAGCCGTCCGGCCGACGCACCCCTGTATGACGACGGTCTCCTTTCCCCTTTCCCGCTTGTATCTTTCGGTTTACCTGATAGCCGCCATTCGCCCATTAGTGCTTACAAGCAGGTGGGGTGTTTGCAGAAACAGCTGGGCGAGCTCCCGGGCTTCTTTCAAACCAGCAGTAAGAAAAGTGGAAACCCCCTATCGTGGCATCGCCTACTCTTATATCATTCTTCTGCCGGCGTATCCTGCTGCCGTTTTGCATTTCGCCTGGTTTGGCAAGCTAAAATAGACCCGCTGCACTCTTGTACAGACAGGAAAGGAATGAACTGATGAAAGAGGTGTATGATATGAAGAAAGCGGCTGGTCTGAAACTCGTCTTATTCCTGAAACCGGAGTCCGATCATGATGGGCGCAGATATCCCTACCGGGTGAAGACCCGTAGATGAGACGATTCATGCCTTGCGGCGGCTGATGAAGCTTCTGGCTGTCTTACTCCTTACCGGGCCTGCCATTTACGTGGCGGTAAGCATCATCTTCCCTGCCTGCTGCGAGATGCTCTCCTCCATCCATGGGTATCTCGACCGTTAGTTTGCAACCCCTGCCTGGGGCCGAGTCGATCTTCACTTTGCCATTGTAGAAGCTCACGCGGTTCTCAATATTCTTAAAGCCGATGCCATGGCGTCTGGCTGAAGGGTCAAAGCCCTGGCCGTTATCCTGCACGATTACCCTGATGATATCGGTATAGCTGATGCTGACATTAACTTCAGAAGCCTTGGCATATTTGGAGCTGTTGTTCACAGCTTCCTGGATAATGCGGAAAAGGGTGAGCTTGATGTCATCGGGCAGCTCTTCCACATAACCCGTATAAGCGCATTCTACCCTGAAGATATTGGTGATCCTGTATGATTTGATCAGTTCCTCCACTGAGTATGTAAGGCTGAAATCATCCTTCGCTGCAACCAGCGAACGCGAAAGCGCCCTGATCTCGGTCATGGCTTCCACGATGTTTACCTTGCTCAGCCGGATCATGTCTTCCCGCATTTCCGGGTTGCTTCCCGCTATTTCGAGATAGAGCTTGGTGCTGGCAAGTATCTGGTTAATATTATCGTGCAGCTCTTTTCCAATATGATCCCGCTCTTCTTCCTTGGCAATATTGGCCGCTTGGTCCATTCTTTCTTTCAGCAGCAGGGCTTCATGCCTCGCCTGGGCCCACATCTTCATCTTCTCGGTGATGTCCGTCATGGTGGCCAGCCTGGCCTTTTTACCTTTATAAAGGATATTGGTAACCGTTACCTCTACTGTCATCTTCTCCCCGTTCCGCTTGCGGTGCACGGTTTCGAATGTAAGGGAGCGGCTGTTATTATTAAGCGTCCTTACCAGCTGGTGGATATGCTTTTTTTCCGGGTCGTCCCTCAGGTCGAATACCGAAAGCTCGAGAAATTCCTGCCTGGTGTAGCCATACATCATGATGGCAGGCTCATTCACCTGCAAGATGCGAAGTGTTTCCGTTTCATATATCCATTTTGGCTGCGCATCGCCGCTGAAATAGGCCTCAAAGCTTCTTTCGCTTTCCGCGAGCATGATTTCATTGCGTCTCTTCAGTATGCTGTTGCGAAGCCTGAGCTCCAGCAGGTTGGTCACCTGCCTGGAGATCAATTTAAGCGATATAAGCTGGGCATCCGACAGCTTGCGGGGCTCGTGATCGACCACGCAAACCGTTCCTATTTTAAAGCCCCGCGCGGAGTATACAGGTACGCCTGCATAGAAGACAATGCCCAGGCCGCCCGTAACATCGGGGTTGGCTGCAAAGCGTTGATCCATGGTGGCATCCTCCACGATCAGGGCTTCGTTCTCCAGTATGGTAAGCGTACAAAAGGATATATCACGGGGCCCCTGGGGCGAAGGGTCGCCTATACGGGCTTTAAACCACTGGCGGTGCTGGTCAATAAAGGTGATGGAAGCTACCGGGCATTCGGCCACCTGGGCTGCCAGCTCGGCAAGCTCTTCAAACTCCTGCTCTTTCTCAGTATCGAGTATACGGTAATGGTGAAGCTCCAGCAATCTCTGCTGTTCATCAGGCGGTAAGGGAAATTGGGACATAGCCGGCATCAGGTTTTGATGAAAAGTCTTTCAGGGGGATCGGATAATACAGGGAGCTGATACAAAAGTATGAGCCGTTGAATTTATAGATTTCTATGTATATTATCTATTTGATCAATTCAGCCGTTTGGTTCATTAAGTGCTTACCCTTATATACTGTTTCAGGTTTAAAAGCCCCTTGCTGCTCAATGTCTAACATCTCAGGGTAAAGAAAACCCGGTCTGGACAAACCGGGTGAAACTTACTTCTGATTTCGTATTACAACCAAGGCTTTGTTTCGAACAAAACCTGCTGCAAAGATGAGCATAGATCATTTACCAACCAATGTGGGAACTACGCAGCCGCTGCGTAGTAATACGGGTGGTGCAAGAAAGCCATGTTTTTACACCTTCGGCGGCTCTATGTCATTATCCTTTTCAAGCTTTCGCTGTACCGGTTTGGTAGCCCGCCGAAGCATGGGAATTTCCATGGGACTGCGCCTGGGTCTTTCATCACCCAGCAATACCCCCCATTGTTTGAAATTACCGGTGCGGTCGAATATGATCTTGAGCACGGCAATGACAGGAAGGGAAAGGAACATGCCGGATATGCCAGCCAGGGCCCCCGCTATAATCACACCTACGATAGTGGCTAGTGCATTGATCTTTACCTTGGACCCCACGATCCGCGGCATGAGAATGTTATTGTCAAGGAACTGTACAAAAGCAATGGTTCCCAGCACGGCAAAAACAGGCCAGAGCTCCTGCGAGGAGGAAAGGGTAAGCAATACGCCAATGATGTTCCCGATCAGCGCACCTACATAGGGAATAAGGTTGAGCACAGCGAATATGGCACCAATAAGAATGGCATGCTCTATGCCGATAAAGAACAGGATGCCCCCGAGCAGCAGGGTCACATAGGTTATCTGGATCAGCAGGCCGGTAAGGTAGCTTTTGATGATGATCTCCGATTCGCGCATGGCCTCCTCCACCTTTGGATGTGCTGTAGTCGGAAACCACAAAAAGATAAAGCGCACAAGCAGGTTTTTATAGAAGAGCATAAGAAAGATATAGATTGGCAGAAGGCCTATGAAGATCAGGATGCCTGTTACAGAAGAAGCCGCGCCCCCCAGCATGCCGCCTGCATAGTTGAGCAGTTTGTCGTTTTGCTCGCTGATGAGCTCCACCTGCCGTGCAGTCGACATATGCGTTTTGGTATCGATCCAGGCACTGAGCGATCTTAGATGAGTTTCCACATTTTGCCGGATCTGCGGAAAGTCGCTGATAAGACGGCCGATCTGCGAGGAGAAGAACCATACCAGCAGCCCAACGATCAGGGCCAGCAGCAGGATGGATAGAAAGATGGCCAGTGCCTCCGGAAATTTTTTCCGGCGAAGAAAGCGGTAAACAGGCAGCAGCATGATGGATAAAAAGAAAGCCATGACTATGGGCGTGATCACGTCCTTTCCAACAATGATGATCATACCCAGGAAGTAGATCCCCATGATCTCTATGGCTCTCCTTACGGTAAGCGGCATTCCTGACATAAGATTGTTTTGCATAAAAGTAGAAAGAGTACAACAAAACCAGGCCAGGAGACGCTTTTATAGCAGCAATGATGTCCGATGAATTTGTACGCATAAGCGGTCAACCGCGACCAATGCTATTTTTGCCTGATGACAGCACCCGTACAGCGACGCAGGATGAGACTCATTACGGCCGGCTTCTTTTCTCTTTCGGGGTTGATAGCAGCCAGCTGGTCATCGCGCATACCTGATGTGCAGCAAAAGCTTGGCCTGGATGACGCCGCATGGGGTACGGTGCTGGTTTCGCTTCCTATCGGCCTGGTAACCGGCATACTGCTATCGGGATGGCTGGTCGAACGTTATGGCGCCAACCGCATTATGCCGGTCAGCTGTATCATATGCGCCTTGCTGCTTTGCCTGCTTGCGCTGGCGCCCTCCAGGCCTGCGCTGATGCTGGTTCTTTTTTTTGTAGGCCTCGCCCGCACGATCCTTAATATTTCCATTAATACGAGGTCCGTAGAGGTTCAGCAACTGTACGACCGGCCGATCGTGTCGGTTTTTCATGGTATCTGGAGCATTGCCTGCCTCGCAGCAGCCGGCATCGGCCAGGTGATGATCATCCTTCACTGGCTTCCGGCAACTCATTTTTTTGTGGTGGCTGCTTTTTGCATCGCAGCAGCCATTTTACTCGGGAACCGCTCAGGCGGCAAAGCTTCGGCCACAGGAGAGAAAAGGCCTTTTCTAGTAAAGCCGGATGCCTACCTGCTTAAGCTCGGCCTGGTCGCTTTTTGCGCATTGCTTACCGAAAGCGCCATGTTCGATTGGAGCATCAGCTATTTTGAAAAACTGGTGAAGGCGGATAAAAGCCTTGTGACTGCCGGACTGTCAAGCTTTATTGTTACAATGAGCCTCGGAAGGCTGGGTGGTGACTGGCTTATAAAACGCTACGGCGAGCTAAACCTGCTGGTGGCCAATGGTATGCTGATGTGCCTTGGCCTTCTGCTGGCCGCCGCCTTTCCTTTTGTGCTGCCTGCCGCCTTAGGCTTCATGCTGGCGGGACTGGGCGATTCCATCATCATTCCAATTGCCTACACCATGGCAGCACGCTCGAAAAGAATGAAGCCAAGTTATGCCATCGCCTGTGTTTCGCTTTTAGGTACTTCGGGTTTTATCATCTCACCCCTCATCATGGGCTCACTTTCAGAAGTACTGGGCATGCGCTGGGCTTTTGCTTTTGTTGGGATGGCCGCTATCCTGATCGCCGTTATGGCCTTTAAGATAAGGAAGCAGTCGGAATCTCTTCGACCGGCAGCCTGAGAACAGTACAGGCAAAAAAAAGTGGTGCAGTAAAGACATTTACTGCACCACGCACTTATTGAACAGATAGATACTGATTACAGCTTACGCGATCTTACTCATACTCATACCTCACCTGCATGTCGCCGTCGTTTGAGGTAAGTACATAACCTTTTGAATCATAGGTATACTGGATCGTGGTCGAACGGTCAAGCCAGGTGCCTGGAAAGTCGAAGCTGGCCGAAAGCAACTCATTCTTTGACGCATACAGTAAAGAGAATCCCGCAGGGTCGAGCACGTACTTGGAGACAGGAGATACGATGGGTTTTTTGTTGCCATAGGTAAAGACGCCTATGTAATTGTCGCTGTTTTCCGTTTCGGCTTTTACGAGGTTGCCATTGGCATAGCTCAGCAGGTAACTTTCTGTTTCGTCACCCAGCAGCATATGGTAATGAATCTTTGTCACCTGTCCGTTCTGAACAGTATAGGTGAGAACATCGTCTTCTATGAGCTCATCGGGTTCGCCGGCATGAAGCATCCAGTTCTTGAAAGTTCCCGATACCGGTACATTGCCTGAGTAAGCGTAGGTGAAGATATTCTTGAACCCTTCTTCCAGCTCCTCGACTTTTGTGAGGTTGCCACCCGCATCATAAGAAAAAAGCGTGTACTGGCTATTGTCTGTGCTTCTCACTGCTGTCAGCCTTTTGTTGGCATCGTAGGTAAAATTGAAAACGGTAGTCTTGTTTCCTTCCTCCTGGGTCATTCGCTTCAGACGCCTTGGGCTTTCCGTGCCTGCTGAATCGTTTTTGGAATCGTCCTTATCACAAGAGCTGAGGGTAAGCGCAGCCAGCGCACCGAGAATAAAAATCTTCTTCATAAAGTTTGATGGTTAAGATGATGATCGCTTTTTTATCGATCGCGGTGCAATATTAGAATGGCAGATGGCCGCTTGAAGTCTGAACAGACATGAGTTGCAAAACAAGGTGCATGAATTGGTGCAACCTTTGTCATCATGTGATCTGTATTGGATGGAGGAATGCTGTGCTAAGGCTTTGCAGGGCTGATCCTTGTCTTCATACGGATGTAAGGGCAGCCCGTTTGAAAGAAGGGTTCGACAGCCCTGTTATTCATTATGCGAATTTGTCGAACCTGGCTCTTACGAAATTGAAAGTTCCATAAGCAATGAGCCCAATAGCCACCAGCGCAAGAGCCACCTGTCCAAGAGAAGAGGATTGAATGAACTGGAGCGCTCCGCCCGTATCGCCCGCTTCGGAAGCATTTGCGTAAAGTGCAGCGCGAAAAAAAAGAAAGCCAATGATGAGCCATACCATTCCACGGGCTATATAACCAAGCTTGCCCGATTGCAGCAGTACGGCGTCATAACCGGAGTTCAGCCTTAGATTTTCTACATGCTTCCTGTATTTTTCCGATAATCCATACCAGATCTGGTAAACGCCAATGCCTGCAATTACTAGCGCTATGAGCCCGAGCAGCCATTGTCCCAGTGGCCGGCTCATGATCTCCGCGGCCCAGTGCTCATTGTTATCACCATTTTTGCCTGCCTGGTCAAGAATAAGCTTTACAGCAGTGAATGCGAGCGAAAGATAGACCAGCCCGCTGAAGAAATAGCGAATCCTCTTCACCAGGCTCTGATCTTTCTCCGTAGAAGGATAAAAAGCCTGTATCCATCGCCAGACACTATAGCATACCAGACCTGCCGCCAGCAATCCAAGCAGCCATTGCCCGGCCGGCCAGTCCTCTATCACCTTCAATACACTGCTTTGATCGGTTTGTCCGCCGCTTCTGTTGCCTATTTCCAGCGCGGTCATCAGTGCCAGGGCACCGAGCAGAACATATACAACACCTTTGGATATAAGCCCAGCCTTTGCTAAAATACCGATGCTGTGATTATGTGATGACCTTTCCATAAATGCTGACTGTTGGGTAATTGCTACAAATCCGATACCGCGCAGCCCGGACTTATGAAGAGGCAGGTCAACTCACTTGCGAAGCAGGAACTCCAGGGGTATGAAAAGCCTTTTGCTCCAGGCCTTTTCCGAATGATCTTCACCCGGGAATTCTTTTGTGATCCAGTTTTTGTCAGTATAGCCCCTGTCCTTTACAGCTATATCTATTTCCTGCTGATAGGGTTTGTAGAGGCTGTCGAGGGTAGCTGTGCCGTAATCGAAGTAAAGCCGGTGTTCTCCGGAGCGGGGAAGTTCTTCCCTTATGAGCCTGTTAAAAGCCATCGGTATCGCTTCATTTGCCCTGAATCCTCCCGGCCAGTGGGTGGACAGGCAGGCAGCGCCGCTAAACACCCGGGGATAGGAGATGAGTGCATAAAGGGAGATCAGCGCACCCATGCTGGAGCCTGCGATAAAAGTATGCCCGGGACCTGTATAGGTAGCATAAGCGCTGTCGATCCAGGGCTTTAGCTCGGTAACCAGGAATTTAAGGTAGAGGTCCGCCCTGGGTGTATCAAGAAGCAAAGGCATTATTGTGTTTTTATCAGCCTCCGGGAGCCATTGTATGGCCTTCTGGGGAAAATACTCGGCATGCCTGGTTCGGCCGGTATTCCATATGCCCACCACAATGCAGTCGCGGATCTTTCCCTCTTTCATGAGACGCGAAAGGGTTTCATCCACACCCCATTCCTGTCGATTCCAGGTAATAGACGAGTCAAACAGCATCTGGCCATCCTGCATATACAATACGGCATACTTCCGGCTGGAGGAATAGTTCTCCGGCAGCCAGACATCTATATGCCTGGACTGTACATAAACCGATGGGAAAGATGCATGGCGGACGATGGTGCCCGAAGCCGGCTTCGGAAGTTGGGCCTTTAACCAAAATGAGGATAGCAGGAGCAGGATGATAAACAAGTATTTCATGCTGGAGCGATTGAAGAAAACCGGTTAATGATTTATCTACCGGTCAAATGTAAGCGGAGTGCCTGCCGGTTCAAAATTTTGTTAAGGAATGACTGGAAGCTGAACGGGCTCTGAAAAACGACGGAACTTTATAGCAAACAAGGCTTGCTATGAAGAAATTTTACCCCTTTATCTTGCTTTTGCTTGTATCGGCCGGCTGCAGCAAAGACTTTCTTGAGCGTTACGACGATCGAATTGTGGGCACCTGGAATCTTACAGATGTGGACCGGATCGGCGGCGGCAGCACTTCGAATCTTCCTTTGAGGGAAGGCCGCTTCACTTTCGAGGAATCGGGCAGTCTGCAGTATGTGGCCGGAAATGGAAATATCTATACCGGGCAATGGAATATCGACAAAAGATGGATCACCGGGGATTGCTTTACGGACGGCGATGGCAATACTAATTGCAATGACAGGCAGGCAAGAACGCTCGAGGTATCGATGGTAGATTTCAGCACGCAAGATGTGATCTCCGAATACTTCGATGAGATTGTCTTTACGGGCTCCAACCGGTTCAAGGCCTATGTGCGTTCGGGCTTCCGAACCTATGTTTTTTATTTCAGGAGATAAAGACCCGGATCGATTAAGAGAAGGGACTATTTTATCCTTCCCCAGTTTTCCCCGCTTTTGATGCGGTACATGGTCATTTCGCTTACCGCATACTTATCGGCCAGCTGCTTGATCGTCATCCGGCGGTTCTTGTTGTTGAGCAGTTCCTTGATCCGCCTTACCTGCGTGGCCGTGAGCTTGAGGCCGATCTCCCGGTTTGCCTGTCGTTTTTTGTAGGCCACTTTTGCTGGACTTTGCTGCTGATGGCTTATCATTTCGTCAAGCGTAGCCCAGGCAAGATTCTTTACGGCATTGTCGAGCTTGTTGTGATTTTTATGGATCACATATTTATGACGGGTAGAAGGCTTTTTCAAAAAAATCTTGGCGAGCTCACGGTGAATATAAAGCGTTCCCTTATGGCCCGGCCGGTGGAGGTTCAATGTCCGGTAGCCCGTTGTAAGCGAACCGTTCAATAGTTTTCCATCTTTCAGGACATCATCTTTATAGCTTGCAATTCTTCCAAGGGAGGAGACAGCGTAAAGATTTCTCAACTCTTTGCTTCCGCTAAAAACCAAAGGCTTCCACACTTCACCAGACAACTTTTTAATCATGACTTTTTGTTTTACCAGAAAGAGAGGCTCGTAAACGGTATATAGACAAAACCTATATAAAATTTATGCCTGCTTTTTATGCAAAAAGCCTTGAGAATGAATATTAAGCCGCTGAAACCATTAGTTTTAGAGGGCAGCGGCTGTGCCGCCCTGCTCAGTGTTGAGCATCTTGAGGAACTGGTCTTCCGAAATGATCCTGATGCTCGTGATCTTTTTTGCTTTCTCCAGTTTGCTTCCGGCGTCATCACCTACAACCAGGTAAGTAAGCTTGCTGCTTACACCCGAAAGTATCTTGCCCCCGTTTCGCTCAACCATCTCCTCTGCTTCGCTGCGCTTTAACCTGTTGAGCGTGCCTGTAAAAAGAAAGGTGCAGCCCTCAAGATTGCCGCCGTTTCCAAGCTGCTTTTTATCGTTTCCTAGCTGAAGTCCCAATGCCTCGAGGGCCTTGATCATTTCAATATTTTCTGTGTTGCCAAAGAATTGCACAACACTTCCGGCCAGTTTTGGCCCTACATCTTCAAGGTTTTGTAGCGCTTCTTCATCAAATTTTTGTAGATCAAGCAGGTGATCGATAGCGTGAGCAAGGGTCTTGGCCATGGTTTCACCAACAAACCGTATACCCAGGGCATATATGATGCGATGAAGGGGTTGCTTCTTTGAATTTTCGATAGCCGCTCGCAGGTTTTCTATCGATTTTTTCCCGAAACCCTCAAGCTGACCGATAGCATCGAAATCCAGCTGGTATATCTGGGGAATGGATGTAAGCAGGCCGAGCGCATAGAACTTTTCTATGATGGCTGCTCCCATGCCTCTTATATCCATGGCATCCTTCGAGGCAAAATGCATCAGCCTCTCCAGTACCTGAGCAGGACAGCCAATGTTGATGCAGCGCCAGGCGGCTTCGTCGGGCAGGCGGTAAAGCTCATCGCCGCAGGAGGGACAGTGGCTTGGAAACCTGATGGCATGCTCGGTGCCATCGCGCAGCTCTGCCAGCGGCTTTACGATATAGGGGATTACATCACCTGCCCGTTCAACCAGAACGGTATCACCGATGCGAATGTCCTTTTCTCTTATTACATCCTCGTTAAAAAGAGAAACGGAGCTCACCGTAACCCCTCCGATGTGAACAGGCTCGATCTTGGCAACCGGTCCTATATTTCCCGTGCGGCCTACCTGGTACTCTACGCGCAGCAGCTTGCTAGTAGCCTGGCGAGCCTTGAACTTATAGGCAATGGCCCAGCGAGGGTGATGCGTGGTCATACCCATTTTATCCTGCAGTTCGAACCGGTTCACCTTGATCACCATGCCATCGATCTCATAGGGAAGCTCATCGCGGATAGCTTCGAACTCGTTGCAGTAATCTATCACGGCTTGTATGCCCTTCAATACTTTCTTTTCTTTATCGGGACTGCGGAAGCCCAGGTCCCACAGCATTTCCAGCGTTTGTGAATGAGTGGAAAGATCGGGGGCATCTCCTGTTCCGGCACCAGGCACCAGGGCCTGGTTATCATAGGTGGTGTAATAGCTCACCTGGTAAACAAAGGCTTCCAGCTTGCGCCTGCCAACCTCCAGCGGATCTTTGATGCGCAAGGTGCCTGAGGCAGCGTTGCGGGGATTTGCAAGCGGCGCCTGACCCTGCTCTGCCAGCTGCTCATTAAATTTTTTGAAGTTATTCTTATTGATCAGCACCTCCCCGCGTACTTCAACTGTTTGCAGGCCATAAGCTGAAAATGCCGCCGACAGCGGAATGGTGCGGATCTGCCTGATGTTGGGTGTGATGTTGTCGCCATGAACACCATCTCCACGCGTTGCTCCCCTTACCAGCCTGTCGTCTTCATAAATAAGTGAAATGCTTGCCCCATCGAACTTGGGCTCCACACAGTATTCCAGCTCATCGAGTCCCGTTAGCTCACGTGCCTTCCTGTCGAAGTCCACCAGGTCCTCGCTGTTATAGCTGTTGTCCAGCGAAAGCATGGGTACCAGGTGCTGTACGGTAGGAAAGTCCTTTGTAAGGCCCTTGGCTACACGCTGGGTAGGCGAATCGGCTGTAACCAGGTCGGGGTTCTCGGTTTCGAGTTTTTCCAGGGCCTTATACAGCATATCATATTCGAAATCGGATACCAAAGGATCGTTCTGGATATAGTAGCGGTGCTCATGAAAGCGAAGCACCGTTCTCAGTGTCTCTATTTCCGCAGGCTCCCCGGATTCGATCTGCTTCAGCAAAACGGTGGTGGTTTGTTGAAGCTCTTTGGTTCTGTTGTTCGACATAAGAGTGTAAAAATAGGGGCTTCAAAATTTTCTTTGGCAATGTGTGCTAAGTACATATTATAATATTATCTTAGCGTATACAGAATAACTTGCTATGAAGAGATTGCTGCTTATCTGGATAGCTGCTGCCTGCAGCCTTTCCCTCAATGCCCAGCTGCTTACCTGGACACCTGCTTTTCCAAAGGAAACCGACGCCATTACCATTACTGTAGACGCCACGAAGGGCAACCGGGGCCTGCTCAACTTTACCGGGAACGTTTATGTTCATGTAGGTGCTATTACCAATCTTAGCACGGGCCCGTCGAACTGGCTCTACGCGCCTTTTACCTGGGGTTCCACCGAGGGGGCAGCGCTGGCTACGCCTGATGGTCCGAACAAGTGGAAATATACCATCAACAACCCACGGATTTTTTTCAACCTGGCCGCCGGCGAACAGCTCCGGCACATCGCTATACTTTTCAGGGCTGGCAGCTGCTCGAACTGTCAGGCCCAGCGTAATTCCGATGGCAGTGATATGTATATCCGGATGTATTCATCCGACCTCGCGGTACGCATTGATCAGCCGGCAAGGGAGCCAAGATTCATACCGGTTCCCGAGCAGCTTAACTGGGTGGTTGGCACTAACTTCAACCTTGCCGCCAATGCCAGCAGTGCCGGCGCCATGAAGCTCTATCATAACGGTGTGCAGATCGCATCGCAGGCGGGCGTACAAACGCTTTCCGCCGCCTCGTCGGTAACGGCTTTGGGCAACCAGCAGCTCATAGCCGAAGTAAACAACGGCACGGTCACCAGGTACGATACCATCAATGTTTTCGTTTCACCCGCCAGCTCGCCCGTATCAGCCCTCCCGGCCGGCGTGCGTGATGGCATCAACTATGAGCCGGGCGATACTTCGGTTACGCTTGTGCTGAGGGCACCGGCTAAAAACATTGTTACCGTGGTGGGCGATTTCAATAACTGGACGCAGGACGTTCGGTATATCATGAATAAAACCCCCGATGGTAAATTCTTCTGGTTGCGAATTCATCCGCTTACTGCAGGCACCGAATATGCTTATCAGTATGTGGTTGACGATAGCATAAGGATTGCCGATCCTTACGCGGAAAAAGTTCTAGATCCCTTTACCGACCAGAACATCACACCGGCTACCTATCCGGGCCTGCGTCCCTATCCTGCGGGACAATCAGGCATCGTAGGCCTGCTGCGCACCGGCGCCACGCCTTATAACTGGACTTCCGGAAGTTATGTACGGCCGGATAAAAGAGGGCTGGTAATTTATGAATTGCTGATAAGGGATTTCGTGGCTGCCCGTAACTGGAAGACCGTGGGCGACAGCCTCAATTACCTGAAGAACCTGGGCATAAATGCCATCGAGATCATGCCCTTCAACGAGTTTGAAAATCACAATAGCTGGGGTTATGATCCGACCTTTTATTTTGCCCCTGATAAATCCTACGGCCCTGCCAATTCCCTGAAGGCTTTTGTGGACTCCTGTCATAAAAGAGGCATTGCCGTGATCATGGATATCGCACTCAATCATGCCTTTGGGCGCTCACCCATGGTACAGCTATATTGGGATGCGGCCAATAACAGGCCGGCAGCCAATAGCCCCTGGTTCAACCCTGTTACCAAACATGCATTCAATGTAGGTTTCGATATGAACCACGAAAGTCTGGATACCCGCTATTTCGTTAGCAGGGTGATGGAACACTGGGTGCAGCAGTACAGGATAGACGGCTTCCGCTTCGACCTTTCAAAAGGCTTTACCCAGAATGCAACTTGTGATGCAGGAGGTAACAACTGCAATGTCGGCAACTGGGGCAATTACGATGCTTCAAGGGTTGCTATCTGGAAAAGGTATTACGACAGCCTGCAGCTCAAATCTGCAGGTGCCTACGCCGTTCTGGAGCATTTTGCCGATGTAACGGAGGAAAGAGAACTTTCGGACTATGGCATGTTGATCTGGGGCAACCTTAACCACAGCTATAGCCAGGCTGCAAAGGGTGTGGCCACTGATTGGGATTTTTCAGGCGGTATCCATACGGTGCGGAACTTTTCCAAGCCCCACCTTATCACCTATATGGAAAGCCATGACGAGGAAAGAGTCGTTTACAGGAATATAACCGAAGGCAATTCGTCCGGCGGATACAATATCAGGGATACTGCTACTGCGCTTAAGCGTATGGAGCTTGCTGCGGCCTTTCTTTTTACCATTCCTGGTCCGAAGATGATCTGGCAGTTCGGGGAGCTTGGCTATGACTATCCAATCAACTATTGTGTAAATGGCACGATCAATAACAACTGCAGGCTCGATCTTAAGCCGATCAAATGGAGCTATTTCAATGAGGCCAGGCGCAGAAGCGTTTACAATACCTATAGTAAGCTGATCAACCTCAGGCATCATAGCTGGTATAAAGAGGCCTTCCTTTCCGGGACCATCAGCAGGGATTTCTCAGGTGCGGCCAAATGGCTGAGGGTATCTTCGGGCGACACTTCGCATCTGGTTGTTGTGGGCAATTTCGGCGTGAGCACGCAGGCGCCTGCTATCAGTTTCCCCCTCGCCGGTACCTGGTTCGATTACCTTAACAACACGACCCTGTCCGCTACCGGTGTGGCACAAACGATTGTGCTGCAGCCTGGTGAGTTCAGGGTATACGTAAACCGTAATGTGAACAATGTGGCTGTAACGCCTGTAGGCAATGTGCCCTGGAATGGTACGGAATTGCAGGCTGCCGCCTATCCCAACCCTGCCAGCGCGGCCTGGTACATAGAGCTCGACCTTCCGCAAAGCAGCAATGTGAACATTGAGCTTTACAATAGCATGGGCCAGGCAAAGGGAAGTATTTACCAGGGATTCCTTACCAGGGGCTCGCACAAGCTGCCGCTGAACAGGGGAAGCCTTGCCGCGGGAACTTATTATCTCAAGCTGATTACAAAAACAAATACAAAAACGATACAAGTCACTTTTCAATAAATGCGTATGCAAAAACTCGTTCAATTGAAAACCGCTGCCATAGAGAAAAGCAGCCACCTCGAATATTTCAATATAGCCGTATCTGTGGACTGCGTCATCTTTGGCTACGACGACAAGCACCTGAAGGTGCTGCTGATCAAATCGGATCTTGCGGAATTCGATGGCTTGTATTCCCTGCTGGGTGATCTCGTAAGACCCGACGAAGACATGGAGGATGCCCCTTACAGGGTGCTTCAGGAACGTACGGGTCTGCGCGACGTTTACCTCGAGCAGGTACAGACCTTCGGCAATATCGGGCGCCACCCTTCCGGAAGGGTAATAACTACAGCCTATTATTCACTGGTCAATACAAAAAGCCATAAGCTGCAGCTTACAGACAATGAGCTCCACTGGCACAACGTGGACGAGATCGAAAGCCTGGCCTTCGACCACAAGCTTATCCTGGACAGCTGTCTCCAGCGCCTGCGCGAAAAAGTGCTGGAACACCCGGTGATCTTTAACCTGCTGCCCGATAAGTTTTCCCTCCGTGAGCTGCAGGACCTGTATGAGGCCATACTTGGTTTTGAGCTGGACCGCCGGAATTTCCGCAAACGCATCACCCTTAAAAACTGGCTGGTGGACCTTAACGAGATGGAGGAAGATGTGCCACACCGTCCCGGTAAGCTTTATAAGCTGAAATCGCAGCTTAGGAACAGCGGAAAGGCTATAAGGGCCGAAAAACTGGCCGTTTAACGCCCGGAATTGTTAAAAAAAATCCAAGAAAATTTTTGGATGAATTAAAAAAGATTTAAAATTGTGTCCTTAATACACATTACTGCTTAAGGACGATTACTTAAAACAAACATTTGATTGCTTATGAATCTGAGAAAATTGCTCCGCTCGATCGGGCTGCCCGTGCTTCTGCTGCTTTTTTCCTTCGTCAGTTCTGCGCAGGATAAAGTGATCTCGGGAAGAGTGACTGATTCAACCGGCAAAGGTATTTCCGGTGTATCGGTTTCGGTAAAGGGCCAGTCCTCCAGGGGAACCACAACCGCCAATGACGGCAGCTTCTCTCTGCCGGTTCCCTCCAATGCAACATCCCTTGTGTTCAGCTCTGTTGGGTATGCTTATCGTGAAGTGAACATCTCGGGCAGCGCATCTGCGGATGTGGTGCTGGCAGCGACTTCAGGCAGCCTGAATGAGATCGTGGTGATTGGTTATGGCTCCAGCCGTAAGAAAGACCTTACAGGAGCAGTTACCACGGTAAATGCAAGAGATTTTCAGAAAGGTAACATCACCACGCCTGAGCAGCTTATTGCCGGCAAGGTGGCGGGTGTTTCCATCATTTCCAATGGTGGTCAGCCCGGACAGGGAAGTACCATCAGGATCCGCGGTGGCTCTTCGCTCAATGCAAGCAACGACCCCCTGATCGTAATCGATGGAGTACCTCTCGATAACGGCGCTATCGCGGGCGGTAACAATCCCCTGAGCTTTATCAACCCGAACGATATTGAATCTTTCACTATCCTAAAGGACGCCTCTGCCGCAGCTATCTACGGTACGAGGGCTTCGAATGGTGTGATCATCATTACCACAAAAAGAGGCCGCAGCGATAAGCTGAGGGTCAATTTTTCGACGGTAAACTCGCTTTCCACGATTGCAAAAAAAGTGGACGTGCTGAGCGCCGATGAGGTTCGCTCGATCGTGAACAGCATGGGCACACCTGCGCAGAAAGCCATGCTGGGCAATGCCAACACAGACTGGCAGGATGAGATCTACCAAACTGCTTTTGCTTCCGATAACAATATCAGCCTTACCGGCGGTGTCAAAAAACTGCCCTACAGGCTTTCACTCGGCTACCTGAACCAGGAAGGTATACTTAAAACAGACCACCTGCAAAGGCAATCTGCAGCGCTGGTGCTGAACCCCACATTTTTCCAGAATCATCTTAAAGTGGATGTAAACCTGAGGGGAAGCATGCAGCAATACCGTTTTGCCAACCAGGGCGCCATCGGTGCCGCGGCTTTCTTTGATCCCACGCAGCCTGTCTTTTCCGGCAACAAGCGTTATGGTGGCTATTTCGAATGGCTGAGACCCGACGGAACGCCGAATCCTAACGCCGCCCGCAACCCGGTTGGCATGCTGGAGTTCAGGGAAGATGAGAGCGATTCGCGCAGGAGCATCGGCAATATCCAGTTCGACTACAAATTCCATTTCCTTCCCGAGCTGAGGGCTAACCTCAACCTCGGTTATGATGTATCGAGGGGACAGGGAGAAATATTCATATCCGACAGTGCTGCCCTCGATTTCCTGAATGGCGGCCAGTACCGCGAATACAAGGAAACAAAGCAAAACACGCTGCTGGAATTTTACCTGAACTATGCCAAGGACCTCAAGTCTATCAGGAGCCGTATCGATGTTATGGCCGGCTATTCTTACAACAATTACCAAACAAAGATCTTCAACTTCGCCAGGTACAATGCCAGGGGTGTGAAGGTGCCGGGCAGCGATCCTGATTTTCCTTACAACATTCCCGAAAATACCCTGCTCTCTTATTTCGGCAGGTTGAATTACACTTTTAACGATAAATACCTGTTGACGGCTACACTGCGCCGCGACGGCTCTTCAAGGTTCGGACCCGAAAATCAGTGGGGCCTTTTCCCTTCCCTGGCTTTTGCCTGGAGAATGAAGGATGAGTCCTTCCTGCAGAACAGCAGGGTGATCTCTGACCTCAAGCTTCGTCTTGGCTATGGCGTTACCGGTCAGCAGGATGGTATCAACAACTACGACTTCCTTTCTTTCTACCAGTTGAGCGCCCCGAACGCTGCTTATCCCTTTGGTGTTGAGTACTACCAGATGTACAGGCCAAGCGGGTATAATACGGGTATCAAATGGGAAGAAACAGCTACGACCAACCTTGCGCTTGACTACGGTTTCTTTAACAACCGCATCACCGGTAGCATCGATTTCTACTACAGAAAAACATCGGACCTTCTTAACAGCATTCCACAGCCCGCCGGTACCAACTTCTCAGCCTACCAGCTCGTTAACGTAGGTGATATGGAAAACAAAGGTGTGGAGTTCTCCATCAATACGCAGCCTATCCGCAACAGCAAGATGGTATGGGATGTTGCCTTCAACGCCACTTATAACAAGAACACCATCACCAACCTTACAGCTGTGCCCAATGCACCCAACTATCTCGGTTTCCCAGGAGGCGGCATTACCGGTGCGCAGGGATTTGTTTTCCTGAATGCGGTAGGTGGAAGCAAGAACACTTTCTACCTCTATAAGCAGGTGTACGATAAGGATGGCAAGCCGATCGAAGGCGTGTTCGAGGACAAGAACCGTGACGGCATCATTAACGATGACGATAAGTTCAAGAGCAAGCGCTCTGATCCCAATGTATTCCTTGGATTCAGCACCAACCTTAGTTATGGAAAATGGAATGCAGGATTTGTATTGCGTTCAAGCTTCAACAACTATGTATACAGCAATGTATTCAGCAATAACGGAAGGTTGAACCAACTGCTGGGCAACGAAACCACAGGCAACGCTTCTGTCAACTATCTCGAAACAAGGTTCAGGGGCAATACCGATAAGCAGCCACTTAGCGATTATTACATCCAAAATGCCTCATTCCTTCGTATGGATAACCTGAACATCGGGTACAATTTCGGAAGGATCATGCAGGACAAGGCAGGTCTGAGAGCGAACCTTTCTGTACAGAATGTGTTTATCGTTTCCAAGTACGAAGGACTGGATCCTGAGATCAGCAGCGGTATAGATAATAATTTCTATCCCAGGCCAAGGATATTCTCACTTGGATTGAACCTCGATTTCTAATTCAATAAAAAGTACAATCATTATATATGAAACGCATTTCTTGCTATATATCGATTGCCCTTCTGGCAATGGCTGTAGGTACGGCCTGCAATAAGAAGCTGGACCTGAGACCAACCAATGACCTGATCGCCGACGACGTATACCGGACTCCGGCCGGCTACAAGCAGGCACTTGCTAAGGTATACGGCTCTATGGCCCTTACCGGCAATGAAGGCCCGGCAGGCCGCAGGGATATCCCGGCCGAGATCATTTCCGATGAAGGCCAATCGGATTTCCTGCGCATGTTCTGGTATCTCCAGAGCCTGTCGACCGACGAAGCAGGATGGACCTATTCCGGAAATACTGACCCCGTGGGCATTCACCAGATGTCCTGGTCTGCGGCTAACCAAACTGTAGCCGGTCTTTACTTCCGTTCTTTTTACCAGATCACTCTGGCCAATGATTTCATCAGGCAGGCCTCGGATGAGAACCTGGCTTCCCGCAATATTACAGGCGCCAGCGCGGATTCCATTCGCACGTACAAGGCGGAGGCACGTTTTCTGCGCGCCTTCCAGTACTGGGTGCTGATGGATCTCTTTGCCAATCCTCCCTTCGTTACCGAGACTGACCTCATCGGTTCAGGCACACCACGCCAGATCAAGCGTGCCGACCTGTTCACCTATCTTGAGAACGAGCTTAAGGACCTCGAAAACCTGATGATCGCTCCGAGAGCGAATCAATACGGCCGTGCCGACCAGGCAGCCGTATGGGCACTGATGGCCCGCATGTACCTGAACGCACAGGTTTATACAGGAACACCTAGGTATACAGATGCCATCACGTATTGCAATAAGGTCATCAATGCCGGTTACACCCTGCATCCAAAGTACGATGAGCTGATGCTGGCGGACAATCATCTCAATACAGATGAATTCATCTTCACCATTCGCTACGATGGTACGCAAACACAGAACTGGGGCGGTACGACCACGCTTACCCATGGACCCGCCGGTGTTCCGGGAGACGTATCCGGTACCAATGGCAGCTGGAACTGTATCCGCATAACGCACCAGTTCGTGGACCTTTTCGATGCTGCTGATGTGCGCGGCCAGTTCTGGACGGCAGGTCAGAACAAGATCATGAACCAGCTGCTGGATGTGCCTACAGATGGCTATTCCTCTACCAAATTCCGTAATAAAACAAGGACCGGTGCAGTGGCTCCTAACAGGGATCCTGCTGGCAACTGGGTGGATATCGACTTCCCGCTGTTCAGGCTGGCCGAGATCTATCTTACTTATGCGGAAGCTGTTCTGCGTGGCGGTTCTGGCGGCAATAATGCTACAGCGCTTGCCTACCTCAACCAGCTGAGCGTAAGGGCCCGCCCAGGCGATCCCAACGCTGCAAGCCATGCCCAGCTCACCCTGCCTTATATCATCAACGAAAGAGGAAGGGAGCTTTTCTGGGAATGTCTCAGGCGTACTGACCTTATCAGGTTCGGCCTGTTCACAACCAATGGCTACCTCTGGGCATGGAAGGGCGGAATCGCCAATGGCACATCTGTAGATCCCAAATACAATATCTACCCCATTCCTTCCATAGACCTGAGCTCAAATCCCAACCTGGTACAAAACCCCGGTTATTAATCCCAATAAAAAAATTGCGATATGAAAAATTTAATCAAATTCTTTTTAATCATACTGGGAAGTGCATTTTTCTTCTCTTGTGAGAAAAAGCTCAGCGAGGTTACCTATGAGGGGGGAACTGAGCCGGTATTGTCAGCCAACCGCACAACCACTATTCCATTGTCGTTCGCAACAAAGGACGACCAGGCCATCGCGCTTAGCTGGACGAATCCCGACTATAAATTTTCTACCGGTCCAAGCTCGCATGATGTAGCTTATCTGGTAGAGATTGATACGACAGGAGCGAATTTTACCAATCCTGCCAGAAAGAGTATAGGTGTTGCCAGGGATCTCAGCCTCAGCTTGACGCAGGACCAGCTCAATGGATACCTGCTGAACGATCTGAACCTGGTACCGGGTATGGTGCATAATATTGAGATCAGGGTAACTGCAAGCCTGGGCACCAACAGTGCCCTTCCATTGAGGTCTAATGTGCTTAAGTACACCGTTACGCCTTATGCCATTCCACCTAAAGTAACACCCCCCGCATCGGGCAAGCTCTTTGTTACAGGAAGCGCAACACCTGGCAACTGGATGGGTGGCGGCGATCCTGAACTGGCCAGCCAGCGGTTCACCCAGGTTACACCAACCCTTTATGTGCTGAACAGCATTGCGCTTAACGGAGGTCAGTCATTCCTGTTCGTGCCAGTGTACGGCGACTGGAATAACAAATACGGCTTCACAGGCAATGGCAACGAGAACAACGTAGTAAGCGATGATTTCAGGGCCGGCGGCAACGACATCAAAGCACCAGCGGTCAGTGGCAACTATAAGATCGAGGTGGATTTCCAGAGAGGCAAGTTCACTGTAACCAAATTGTAAATCACTATCAACTTATTTTATGCGATCAATTATAAAATTCTTCCTCGTCTTTGCCGGGCTGGCTGTTTTTCTGGCTGCCTGTGATAAGGTAGACGATATGCCGGTTTACGGAAACGGCACTACATCCGTTCTTTCTGCTTCTGCCACAACTGTGGCACCACAGCCGGCAGACTCCAACAATACGGCGCTGACGCTTAACTGGACCAATGCTAATTATGCCACCGATTCGGCGCATATGAAGTACACGATCGAAATGGACTCGGCCGGCAAGAACTTCGCCAGGGCTGACCGCAAAGTGGTGGTTGGACAGCTAAGCACCGGCTTCCTTGCAAAGGAGCTGAACAGCCTCCTTCTGGCCAGGGGCTATGCCTTCAATGTACCAGTGGATATGGATGTAAGAATGATCTCCTCTTACGTCAACAATAACGAAAGACTCACATCCAATACCATTAGGATCAGGATGACGCCTTACAAGATCCCGCCGAAAGTTGCGCTTCCTGCCTCAGGTAAGCTGTTCATCGTTGGCGGCGCTACCCAGGGCGGATGGAACAATCCTGTGCCAGTTCCTTCACAGGAACTGAACAGGATCGACGAAACTACCTTCGGAGGTATCTTCCAGCTTACTGCCGGCCAGTCTTACCTTATCCTTCCAATCAACGGCGATTGGAATGCCAAGTATGGCGGCGTGGGTTCCAATAATTCCAACAATCCCGACGGTGATAATTTCAAAGAGGGCGGTTCTGACCTGATGTCTCCCGCGGCTACCGGCTGGTACAAGCTTATCTTCGATTTCCAGCAGGGTAAGTTCACCGTTACTCCCTTCAATGATCAGCATGGCCTTCCTGCCGAGCTGTTTATTGTTGGCGGCGCCACACCAGGCGGTTGGAACAACCCTGTGCCTGTGCCTTCGCAAAGGTTTACAAGGGTAAATTCCACGAAGTTCGAGATCGCAACACTTGCGCTAACGCCTGGTGAAAAATACCTGCTGCTGCCCGAGAATGGCAACTGGAATAAAAAATTCGGTGCTGTGGACGGAGCGGCTACGCCTGCGGAGATCGGCCTGGGCGGTCCGATGAAACCCGAAGGCGCAGATATACCAGCACCTGCACAGGCAGGAAACTATAAGATCACCGTGGACTTTGCTACCGGCAAGTACACGCTCGTTAAGCTATAAACCGGGAAAAAGGGCAACAAGCCCTTTCCTGATGCTCTTATGATAAAAGCCACCTCGTGTGGCTTTTATCTTTTTAAAGCCCTATTTTCACTATCACTAAAAGCACTATGAAAAATTTACCACGGATTGCTGCTGTTCTGATGATCCTGTGCCTGGCCTGCAGTAAAAAAGGCAGCGATCCTCCGGCCCCGCCTCCCGCGCCGGCTATATTTGCCAAGGGTGCCGACATAAGCTGGATCACCGAAATGGAAGCAGCGGGCAAAAAATTTTATACACCGGTCGGTCTTGAACAAGACTGTTTTCAACTGCTCAAGAACCTGGGCATGAATACGATCAGGTTAAGGGTATGGGTAAACCCTGCCTCCGGCTGGAATAATACCACCGACGTAGTGGCCAAGGCAATCCGCGCAAGGGACCAGGGTATGCGCATCATGATAAACTTTCACTACAGCGACAGCTGGGCTGACCCGGGCCAGCAGACAAAACCCGCCGGCTGGAACAGCATGGATGTAACCGCTCTTCGAAATGCGCTCGCACAACATACGGTCTCGGTGCTTACCGCGCTTAAGAACAGCAACATAACACCCGAATGGGTACAGGTGGGTAATGAAACCAATGACGGCATGCTATGGCCCGAAGGCAAAGCGTCCACCAATATGGTTGCCTTCGCCCAGTTGGTTAATGCAGGCTACGATGCTGTGAAGTCCGTAAGCCCATCATCTAAAGTGATCGTACACCTTTCCAATGGCTGGAACAACAATCTTTTTCGATGGCTTTTTGATGGATTGAGGAACAATGGAGGCAAATGGGATGTGATCGGCATGTCGCTTTATCCAGGGCCTGCCGACTGGCAGAACCTGAATAATCTTTGTCTGGCTAATATGAACGATATGGTAGCACGCTACGATACGGAAGTAATGGTTGTTGAAACAGGCATGAGCTGGGATAACCCTTCAGGAAGCAAGGCCTTTCTCAGTGACCTGATCGGAAAGACCAGGTCGGTTAGCCGTGGCAAAGGCCTTGGCGTACTTTATTGGGAGCCTCAATCCTATGGCGGCTGGCAGGGTTATACGCTGGGTGCCTTCGATAACAATGGACGCCCCACGGCTGCGCTGGATGCTTTTAACTGAACTAATTCCCCTGTATGAAAAGAGCTCGTATTGCAGGCATGTGCTGCCTGGTCCTCGTATTTTGCTGGCAATCATCAATGGCACAGTCGAAGCGTAACAAGAACCTGGTTTATGTAGATAAGCAGGGCATTCTGCGATGGACAGAGGGTGGACAGGAGGCTTCGTTCTTTGGTGTGAACTATACGGTGCCCTTCGCCTATGGCTACCGCTCGCACAAGGCCCTTGGCACAGACCTCGAAAAGGCCATTGACGCCGACGTATACCACATGGCGAGGCTGGGCCTCGATGCATTTCGTGTGCATGTGTGGGACGTGGAGATCACTGACTCCCTGGGTAACCTGGTAGAGAACGAACACCTTCGCCTTTTCGACTACCTGATCAAAAAGCTCAAAGAGCGCAACATCAGGATCATGCTTACACCTATTGCATTTTGGGGCAATGGCTACCCCGAGCGTGATGAAAAAACAAATGGTTTTTCATCGGTTTATGGCAAGGAAAGGTCGGTCGTTCTTGAGCCCGCCATCAGGGCACAGGAGAATTATATCAGGCAGCTGCTCAACCACAGGAACCCTTATACGGGCTATAGCTACAAGGACGATCCTGATATCATCGCAGCAGAGATCAACAACGAGCCGCAGCACAGCGGTCCCAAAAAAGCGGTAACCAGTTATGTCAACCGTCTCGCGGCGGCCATCAGGAGCACAGGCTGGACAAAACCTGTTTTTTACAATATCAGCGAATCGCCTTCCTATGCAGATGCGGTGACGGCGGCAAAGGTTGACGGCTTCAGCTTTCAGTGGTATCCTACAGGGTTGGTAGCCAACCGTGAGCAGAAGGGAAACCTGCTTCCTACCGTGGATAGGTATGCTATTCCATTTTTCGATACCATCCCGGCGTTTCGGAAAAAAGCGAGGATGGTATATGAGTTCGATGCCGGGGATGTGATGCAGCCCATCATGTATCCTGCCATGGCAAGAAGCTTCCGGACGGCCGGCTTTCAATGGGCAACGCAGTTTGCCTACGACCCGATGGCGACGGCTTATGGGAATACTGAGTACCAGACGCATTATCTTAACCTGGCGTATACGCCGGCAAAGGCTATCAGCCTGTTGATTGCAGCCAGGGCATTTCACAGGCTGCCAAGAAACGGGCACTATGGTCATTTCCCGGCCGATACGGCATTCGATGTTTTCAGGGTCAGCTATAGCCAGCAGCTTAGCGAGATGAATACAAGGGAAGAATTTTATTACACAGGCTCCACCGCCACCATGCCTGAAAGTCCATCCGGGCTCGAGCACCTTGCCGGTGTAGGAGAGTCGCCTGTAGCAAGCTATACGGGTACTGGCGCTTATTTTCTGGATAAGATAAGCCGCGGCCTATGGAGGCTCGAGATCATGCCGGATGCCATTCCGCTGCAGGACCCCTTTGCAAAAGCATCGCCTTCGAAAATGGTGACGGCCATCGAGTGGAAAAAACAAACGATGACCCTTTCCATTCCCGACCTCGGCCGCATCATTCATATAAAAGGCCTCGACAGCAATAACAGTTTCGATGCGATCTTCTACAATGGCAAACTGGAGCTGGGTCCCGGAGTATACCTCCTGAGCCGGTCAGCAGAAAGGGCCATGCAGGTAAAACCCGATAGTAGCATAGGGAGCATCGGCCTGAAAGAATTTTATGCACCACCTTCCATGGTTGATAAGCCCTTTGTAAGCCACCAGCCCCTTGCAGAATTCAGCGCCGGGCTGCCTTTCATCATCAGGGCCACGGTTGCAGGCGTCGACAGTATGGACAAGCTGGATCTTGAGTTGCGCCATAGTGCCGGCGGATGGAAAACCATTCCTCTCCAGAGGAAGGGCACGGCATCTTACATGGCTGCGGTACCGGCCGAAATGACGCTTGCCGGTATTTTGAACTATCGCATCATCATTCAAAAAAAGGATGGCAGGTTTTATGTATTTCCGGGTGGACATACAGGCAACCCCTATGCATGGGACTACCTGCCCGATGAAACCTGGCGAAGCCTGGCCGTAAGCAAAGGTGCGCCTTTACTTCTTTTTGACGCCGCCGGGGAAAGCCGGCCGGTATTTTACAATCCCGATTGGCGGAACAATACCCACCTGTATACAACAGGAGGCAATGGCCGTGAGCTGGTGCTGCGGTCGTCGATCAATAAGCCAGCGGCCGGACAGCTTTTGGGATGGCAACATTATTTTGCCGACAAGCTGGAAGGAAGGATCGGTGAGCTGCCCGGGTTCAGCCGGCTCGTAGTAAAAGGAAGGTCGGATAAACAACGGAAGATCAAGGTCTCGCTCATATTGAAGGATGGCAGCGCTTTTTCTTCGGAGCTGTTGCTCGATAGCAGCTGGAGTGATCACTTCATTCCACTGGATCATTTCAGCAAATCTTCCATGCTGCTGTTACCAAGGCCCTATCCTGGCTTTCATCCCCTTCATTTCAGTTCTACCGGTGGTGCAGCCTTTGATCCGGCCAGTATGGAAAAACTCGAGATCAGCTTTGAAGCGGAAGAACAGGACCGACCTGCTTTTATCGAGATACGTCAGGTAAGGCTGGAAAATTAACCAGATGCTAATTCTATGTTAATTCATATTAATGGTTTAACTTTAAGTATGCACATGAGAACAGCTCCTAAGGAGTAAGGGCAGCGGAAGCTGCCTTTTTTTATGCTGATAGTGCGCTTCCGGCAAAGGCCTCATAAAACCTGCCTGGTTCGATGAGGCGAATAGCAGCCAACCGGCTATTCAACCCCTCTTTGATGACGGATAATAAAATCAATGATCTCTTCTATCGGCGTATCGATCCGCGAAATGGCATCGGCAATATCGTCGCGGCTTACCTGGGCGGCGAATGAAGGTGTTTTGAGTTTTTTTTGAATGCTTTTGACATCCATGCCTTCGTAACGGCCCGGGCGAACAAGGGCGGCAGCATGAATAAAGCCCGAAAGCTCATCGAACACATAGATCATCTTATCCATGGTGCTTTGGGGTTCTATGCCGAAATACCTGGGTCCATGAGAGGCAATACAACGTATAATGGCAGGATCGATCGCTCTTTGCTCAAGCTCCTCGACGATCACGCGGCAATGATCATTGGGAAATTTTTCCCAATCCGCGTCGTGAAGCAAACCAGCCAGCCACCATTTATGCGCTTCTTCATCGGAGGCTTTTTCCTTTTCTATCGCCCAGGCCCTCATTACGGCGCCTACCTGCTTCATATGCAGCCTGAGTCTTTCATTTTCCACCCAGCTTTCCAGAAGAGTCGTTGCTTCGCCTGCAGTCAAAACCCTGCCCGTATTGACGGGATCACCAAAGTTGGTCCGGCCCAGGGGTTGAATAGATGTCGTCATTTCGCAAATAAACTGTAATTAGGCCAAACCGGGATTTCCCGCCAGGCAAAAACCTCAGCCGGTACGGGTAAAATCCCCCGGCATGGCGGAATAAATCCTTGTTCGCTTGCTGCGGAAACCGGCCTTTCCAGCTTTTTCAAATTTTTATCAATATCTGTACAGGTTCTTTTGCATATCATCAAAGCTTTAATCAAATTTGCATAGCAATTGCCTGTATTCTTCCGGCAATTTTCATGACTCCGGATTAATCAATGCCTGTGTTCAACCAATCGAGAAGTTATATTATCAGAATCATCTTTGTGCTGGCCTTCCTGGTCATGCTCATCCAGCTTTTTAACCTCCAGGTTTTTTCAAGCAAGTATACCATCTTGGCCGAACAGAATGCGCTGCTCAAGAAAACCGTGTATCCCGCCAGGGGCGTGGTTTTTGACAGAAAGGGCAGGGCTATCGTAAAAAACACCCTTATGTATGACCTGATGGTAACGCCATCGGAAGTGCGGGGTGTGGATACATTTTATTTGTGCCGGTTGCTGGAAATAGACACGGCCGAATTCAACAAGCGTATTGTCAATGCTATTCTTAAGAACGGCAGTGCAAGGCCTTCGGCCTTCGAAGACCTGCTGACGCCGGAAAGATATGCCCGCCTCGAAGAGAACATGTGGCGTTTCGGAAATGGTTTTTTCCTGCAGGAGAGACCGGTACGCTCTTATCCTTATAATGTGGGAGCGCATTTCATGGGTTATATCGGCGAGGTCGATTCTGCCATCATCGCCCGCTCCGAAGGTTTTTACCAATCCGGCGACTACATCGGCCGGTCGGGCCTTGAATCTTATTACGAAAAGATCCTCATGGGTGAAAGAGGGCTGCAGGTGCTGATCAAGGATCACAAAAACCGTATCCAGGGCCCTTACGCCAATGGAGAAATGGATGAGCCCGCTACAGCAGGCCGTGCTTTGAATACCTATGTCGATGTAGAGCTCCAGCAGCTGGCGGAAAAGCTGATGGCCAATAAGGTGGGAGCCGTTGTGGCCCTTGAGCCAAAAACGGGCGGTATCCTGGCAATGGTATCCGGACCTAATTTCGATCCGGCGCAGCTCACCGGCTCCAATTTCAAAAAGACCTATAGCAAGTTCGTGCTGGATGTATCGGGCCCGCTGCTTAACAGGGCCATCAAAGGACAATACCCGCCGGGCTCTACCTTTAAGCCGCTGGGCGGTCTTGTTGCGCTCGATGAAGGATTGATCACGCCATCTTTCGGTTATCCCTGCAGCGGACGGTACTATGCCTGTGGTCATGGCAAGCCTGCCTGCACCCACAACAATGCGGGTCACGCCAGGGATCTCAGAACAGCCATCGCCAACTCCTGCAATTCCTATTTTACACATGTCTACAGGATGGCTGCAGACAATCCGAAATACGGTAACGTAAAGGATGGGTATGCAAAATGGAAAGAATACATGAATGCCTTCGGGCTGGGCATCAAGCTTGGTGTTGACCTACCCAGCGAAGACAGGGGAAATATCCCGGACACTGCCGAATACAATAAGGATTACCGGAACGTATGGAACTCCTGCACCAACCTAACCCTGGGTATTGGCCAGGATAAGATGACCGCAACACCGCTCCAGCTGGCCAATGCCATGTGCATCATTGCCAACAAGGGGTATTATTACACACCGCATTTCGTAAAAAGCATAGAAAAGGAAACAAAGGACGATACTATTCTAAATAAGTTCAGAACGCGTCATAACGTGCTTACCGGCATTTCCGATTCGGCTTACAATGCCGTGATCTGGGGCATGCAGGATGTGGTTACGAATGGTACCGCCCGCGGCGCCATGATACCAGGCATCAACGTTTGTGCGAAAACCGGAACAGCGGAGAATTTCACCGTCCTTCGCCGGCAAAGGATACAGCTTAAGGACAATTCCATGTTCGTTTGTTTTGCCCCGAGGGAAGATCCAAAGATCGCCATTGCGGTTGTAGTGGAGAATGCGGGCTTTGGCTCGGCTGCGGCCATGCCTATTGCCTCGCTGATGATGGAGAAATACCTGAATGATACCCTGCGGGCGGAGTCGGCGAAAAAGGCCGAGGAGCTGGCAAAAACCGATATGATGCCTGGCATCCTCAAGCTCAAGCAGTACATAGCAGACTCTGCAAGAGCCGTAGAATGGTTCAAGATCACCAAGGATAGCAGCTTTATCCGCAAATACCTCCGTGGCACACAGCCCCAGAAAAAAGATACAGTGCCGCCGCAGCGCACGGCCTATTTTAGAATGAACGAGCTGATGCTGCCCGAAAAAGAATTCGTACTCAAACAGAAAAGGAGCAAAGTATAATGAGCCGCCAGAATACGGGAATTTCGAAAGGTGTGGATTGGAGCCTGGTATGGCTCTACCTGCTGCTTGTGGGCATCGGTATCATGGCCATTTTTGCAGCCACCTACCGGGAGGGCGATGCAGTGGTGTCCAGCTTCTTTTCTTTCAAAACAGATTATAGCAGGCAGTTCTATTTTTTCCTGATCGCCGGCTTTCTGGGCATATTCATCCTGCTGACGGACAGTAAGTTTTTTCCGGCTACCTCCAATCTATGGTATGCTGTAGGTATTTTCCTGCTCTTGCTGGTCTTTCCCTTCGGTTCCAAGGTAAAGGGCACGGAGTCTATCATCCGTTTCGGCGGCTTCCAGTTCCAGCCTGCGGAGTTCTGCAAGGTCTGCGTATGCCTTGCGTTGTCGAAATACCTTTCGCTGCCCGACCAGGATTTTAGCCGTACGCGCTCACACCTCATCGCCGCGGCCATTGCGCTGCTGCCCGCCGTATTGAGCATTATGCAGAAGGAAACCGGTCTGGCCCTCGTCTATTTTTCCTTTTTCCTCGTTATGTACCGCGAAGGCCTGCCTGCCACCATCTTGATCGTCGGCTTTTCGCTTGCCGCCCTGGTAGTTGCCACGCTCGTGGTGGAAAAGAACCTGCTGGCCATTATACTGACCGCCATTGCCGGCCTCATCGTTTTTCTCCTTTGGCGTCAGATCCGCCGAAACAAAGGTCTTCTTTTCACGATCGTGCTGGTCTGGGCCGTATGCGTGGGCATACAGCGCTTTGGCGTTCCCCTGCTTTTTCAGCGCGTATTTCAGCCATACCAGGTAGAGCGCATATTCAGCACCATTGGCAAAGAAGTGCCTGAAGAATACATGAAGCCCGAAGACAGGCTGAAGCTGGAGCTGGAAGGAAGAAAGAAAAAAGATACCGACTACAATGTGAAGCAGTCCAAGATCGCGATCGGTTCGGGTGGAGTAACAGGAAAGGGCCTGCTGAAAGGTACACAGACGCGTTACGATTTTGTTCCGGAGCAGCGTACTGATTTTATCTTCTGTACCATTGGTGAAGGCTTTGGCTTTGTGGGAACAAGCATCCTGCTGGTCATCTACCTGCTCCTGCTCTTCAGGATCGTGACAATAGCCGAAAGACAGCGAAGTGTATTCAGCCGGTGCTATGCGTATGGTGTGGCCTCTGTGTTCTTTTTCCATATCGTCATCAATATCTGCATGACCATCGGCCTTGCGCCGGTGATCGGTATACCTTTGCCCTTTATCAGCTATGGCGGAACGGCGCTGATCACCTTTACCATCCTGCTCTTCATCCTTATCAGGCTGGATGCCGACCGGCAGATGGTGCTGCGGTAAACCCTTTTTTCCATGCTTTGCGGAGGCCTGGACTGGGGATGTTTAGCACGGTCTTGAACAGCCTTATCTTCGCAGCATGAAGATCATCCCGCTATCGGAAGGCTCCTTTACAATTGATGGTACCAAAATGTTCAATCCATTCGATGAAGAAAAAGATGTACTGAGCGAACGCCCTAAAGGCAGTCTGCTGGTGGAGATCCAACCATTTATCGTTATCACGTCCCGCGATGTCCTGCTATTGGACACTGGTCTTGGCTTCAACGATACGGTTGCAGGTGAGATGCAGCTTCACAGTAATCTTAGGAAAAATAACATCAGGCCGGAGGAGGTGACCAAGGTGCTGATGTCTCATCTCCACAAGGATCATGCAGGCGGTGTTTCGGCCGGGAAAGATCATTCACATCTCAGCCTGCCCAATGCTACCTACTATGTTCGAAAGCAGGAGCTCGATTTTGCCAGGCTGAAAGGAGCGCCTTCTTTTATTTCCGAAGAGCTGGCGCCTCTAACCCATTCAGAAAATGTGCAGCTGCTGGAAGAGGATGAAGGCGAGATCGATGGCTATATTTCCTACTTGCATACCGGGGCGCACTCGCCACAGCACCAGGTATTCTGGATCAGGGAGGGGAACGAGGTACTTTTTTTTGGTGGCGACGATGCACCCCAGCTCCAGCAAATGAAGGTGCGCTATAAGACGAAGTACGATTTTGAGCCGGACAAAGCTATGCAGCTAAGACAGGAATGGTGGCAGAAGGGTAATGCCGAGGGCTGGACATTCCTGTTCTACCACGATATTAAAACACCTTATTACAGGCAATAAGCCTAGCCTGCAAAGCCGAGCTTCCGCTCCACGGCTTTTGGCAGGAGGGGCAACCGTCTTCTTTCGATCAGGAAGGAAGTAAGCTGGGCTATCTCTTTGAAGATATAGTGCTTGTCCGCTGCCGATTTCAAATAATCCTTTCCGCTGCTTCCGCCTGTTCCCACGCGTGTGCCGATCATGCGGTGAACCATGTTCATATGGCGATGACGCCATGTGCTGAGCTGCTCATCTATCTCAAGCAGGTTATTAAGCAGCTGAAAAGGCAGCTGCAGCAGGGGATAGCCACGGTATAGCATAATGAATAGGGCGGCCCTGTTGGCCTTGGCAGACAGGGTATAATGCGTTTCTCTTTTTTGAAAAAAAACTTCATCGAAAATATCGAGGTTGTTTTTTTCGGCTTCGGCCAGGCTATGCGCGTAACAATCCTTGTATTCCTTCCAGAACGGGTAAGAGTCATCCGCTGCATCCCTGACTTCCCATAATGTATTATCGTCGAAAAAAGGCATGCGCTCCAGCCAGTCGTTAACCAGCTGCAGAAAAGATTGATCTGTTTCTGCCTGTTTGATCAGGTCTATATGCTCCTGGCGTAGCTGTGCCGTATAATATTCCTTGCCATGGCGGTACTCGAATTTTAGTCCCAGCTTTGCTTCGAGCAGCTTGAACTGCCAGCTTTGAAAGCCGGATGCGGGACGAAGCATATCCCGAAAATCGAGAAAATCCATGGGTGTCATGGTCTCGAGGATGTCGATCTGGTGGATGAGCACCCGGAGGATGACGGCCATTCGGTTCAGGCGGTGTACAACGGTCTGCAGGTCGGGTGAATTGTCGTTCAGGGCAGGCCTGCGCATGATCTCCACGATGGAGTCGGCCTCGTGGTGCAGCTGCTTGAACCAAAGCTCATAAGCCTGGTGGATGATGATGAAAAGCATTTCATCATGCGCGGCGCTGTCTGCCTTCGTGCTTTCGGGAAGCTGGGCTCCCAGTATTTTATCGAGCTGGAGATAGTCGTGGTAATGTACCTCGCCCTGCCCGCCGCCGGTGAAGGGGCAACCTTGGGCGGTGCCTTCCTGTTTATTATCCTGCATAGATCCTGGTTAGGAATGCAAAAGAAACAAATATTTGCGAGAGCCGGCCTGATGGGCTTTGCAACGGTCCGGAAGGCCGTTTCTAGAGGAATTCAAAGCCTATATCCCTACGGAAATATTTATCCTCGAACGATACGGATTCTGCCAGGTCACGGCTTTTCTGCAAAGCTTCTTCAAGGGTAGGGGCAAGCGCAGTAGCACAGATCACGCGTCCGCCATTGGTAAGTATCTTTCCCTCCTGGGCCTTGGTGCCGGAGTGGAACAAAAAGCTGTCCGCACCTTGGTGATCCAGGCCGGTGATCTCGAATCCTTTCTGGTATTCGTTGGGATAGCCACCGCTGACTGTTACGATGGTAGTGGCGTAGCGCTCGTCTTTCTGCAGCTCTATCCCTTCCAGCTCCTGCCTTGCCGTAGCCAATAGCAATGCAACAAGATCATTTTTGATCCTCGGCACAACGGCTTCTGTTTCAGGATCACCCATGCGGCAGTTGTATTCGATCACCATTGGATCATCGCCTACCTTCATCAGGCCAAAGAATATAAAGCCCCGGTAGTCCAGTCCGTCTTTTTGGAGACCTTTGATCGTTGGTTCGATCACACGCAATCTAACCTTGTCGAGAAAAGCTTTATCCGCGAACGGAACGGGGCTGATGGCGCCCATGCCTCCTGTATTCAATCCTGTATTGCCTTCTCCCACCTGCTTGTAATCTTTGGCTTCGGGCAGGAGCAGGTAGGTCTTTCCATCGCTCAGCACAAAAACAGACAGCTCTATGCCTTCCAGGAATTGCTCCACTACTACGCGCTTGCCGGCCTCGCCAAATTTGGAACGCTGTATCATCAGCTCAAACTCTGCTATCGCTTCAACATAGTTCTGGCAGATGATCACTCCTTTACCGGCGGCGAGTCCATCGGCCTTGAGCACGATAGGAAGGGAATGCTGCTTAAGGTATTCAATGCCCTCTTCAAAATTCTCTGCGGTGAACTCACGGTAAGCGGCGGTGGGTATGTTATGCCGCTGCATGAACTCCTTGGCAAAGGCCTTGCTTCCCTCGAGCTGTGCTGCGTGGGAGGCAGGTCCAACGATCATGAGTCCCGCCAGCCTTTCATCTGCGGCAAGCAGGTCTACAATGCCCTTTACCAGCGGCTCCTCCGGTCCTACGACCACCATACCGATCTTTTCTTCCACGCAGGCATTCACAATTGCATCAAAATCAGTAACACCAAAAGAAAGATTGGTTCCGTGAAGGGCGGTTCCTGCATTGCCGGGGGCGATGAACAGGTGAGAGCAAAGGGAGCTTTGGGTGATCTTCCAGGCTAAAGCATGCTCCCTGCCGCCCGAGCCGAGTAAAAGGATGTTCATGGTATTTGGAGATAGGTACGAGAATATCGGCCACAATTGTTAAAGATGGTTGCCTATCTCTACTAAAAAATAATTTCCCGTATTTTGGCAGATAAACTACACTGTCTAAACGCGTTTATTAAAAACAAATTCATGGAAAAAAGAGAAGGCTTACAGGGCGGTGCTGCGGCAGCCAGGGCAAAGCACCCCAAAGCACTGTATGTGCTGTTTTTTACGGAAATGTGGGAACGTTTTGCCTACTATTTGATGGTAGGGATCCTTTTTCTATACCTCATCGATGCAAAGGGCATGGGCTTTGAGCAGGATATGGGTGCCGATGTTGTTGGTAGTTTTATCGCGCTTGTTTATCTCACGCCTTTTATCGGCGGACTGATCGCAGACAGGTACCTCGGCTATCTGCGTTCGATATTTCTAGGCGGCAGCCTTATGGCGGCAGGATACCTGGGACTTTCCATACCTGGCGAAACAGCGCTGTATGTATCTCTCAGCCTGATCATCGTGGGGAATGGTTTTTTCAAGCCCAATATCTCCACGCTGCTGGGAAATGTTTATAACAAGGAGGACCTCAAGCCACTAAAAGATAATGCGTACAGCATCTTCTATATGGGCATCAACATTGGCGCCTTTGTATGCAATTTTGTGGCAGCCTATCTCCGGAATGCTTATGGATGGGGCTATGCTTTTGCCGCTGCCGGTATTGGTCTTATCATCGGTATGATCATTCTTTTGGGTTTCTTAAAAGAAGTGAAGCATGCAGATATAAAAAAGCCGGCGCAGAAAGAGGACATGCCCATGTCGAAGATTTTCCTCTATGTTTTTGTCCCGGCTATTGCTGCCGCTGTCTTTGGATGGCTGGTTCCCATAAAGCTTTTTGGCCAGCCTATCATGGGGAGCCAGGCTAACGATGCTTTCATTTTTGCCTGTCTTCCGATCGTTGCTTTTTATGTTTCACTTTGGGTGAAAGCAAAGGGCCAGGACAAAAAAGGAATAGGAGCCTTGCTTTTCATCTTCACTATTGCCATTGCATTCTGGACCATTTACAACCAGAACTCTACAGGCCTTACACTATGGGCAGAAAAGCATACTGATAGAACCGTGTCTCCCACGACTGAAAAGATCGCTAGCAAGCTGGGTTTCCTTCAAACGGTCAACGACTCTGCCAGGATGACGAATAAGGTAGACCAATACCTGGTCAGTATTAAAGATGAAGCAGGCAAGGATGTGCAGGTGATGGGACCAGACCCTTATTTCAATAATGTACCACTCGAAGACCGGCCCGGCGGTGAGATCAGGCTGGCAAATACCGAGTTGTTTCAATCGCTCAACCCACTGTTTATCGTTGTACTGACCCTTGTTTTCGTTCCTCTTTTCGATTACCTGCGCAGAAGGGGCAAAGAACCTACTACCGCCTCGAAGTTCTGTATGGCTCTTTTTATTTCGGGATTGTCCTCACTGGTTATGGTCTTTGCTGTTATGTCGGTGCCTTCCATCTATACACATAAGGCTTCGCCATTATGGCTTTGGCTAACTTATTTTGTGTTCACCATCAGCGAGATCTTTCTTAGTCCCATAGGTCTTTCCCTCGTATCAAAGCTGGCGCCGGCCCGACTCACAGCCCTTCTCATGGGTGGCTGGTTCCTGTCTACATCCATCGGTGGAAAGATAGCAGGTGTAATGACAAGCTTCTGGGACGATTTCACGGATAAAAAGATGTTCTTCATGATCCTTGTGATCGCGGCCTTTGTGGGCGGAGTACTCATCTTGTCCCGCATTAAATCCCTGAACCAGATTGTTCGCGAGAAAACAGGCCAGGCATAATATCTTTTGTAAAGGACAGGAGCTGCGTCGCGGCTCCTGTTTGTTTCTATCATCATCTAACGATCAGCTATGTGGAAAAAACACCCAAGGGCGCTTCCTTTTCTCTTTTTTTCCGAAATGTGGGAAAGGTTCGGCTATTACCTGATGATCGGCATCTTTACTTTTTATCTCAAGGATGCAGTTAGCGGGTTCAATATGAGCGAGAGGGACGCCGCCAGCCTCTATGGCACCTTTATCGCCCTGGTGTTCTTCACGCCCTTTCTTGGCGGACTGATAGCCGACCGAAGCCTGGGCTACCGTCGCTCGATCATTCTTGGCGGTATCCTCATGGGTCTCGGCTATTGCCTGATGAGCATTTACAGCATTCCAATGCTCTACGTTTCCATGTCGCTCGTCATCATCGGTAATGGTTTTTTCAAGCCGAATATCTCCACCCTGCTTGGCAATGTCTATTCAACCCCCCAGTACCTGGAGAAAAAAGATGAGGGCTATAATATCTTTTACATGGGCATCAATGTAGGTGCCTTTACCTGTAATTTTTTTGGTGCTGCCCTCTATACGACCATTGGCTGGGGCGCAGCCTTTATTGCAGCGGGTGTGGGCATGTTCATCGGCGTCATCACTTTTATAGCCGGAACAAAACATTATAAGGAATACGATGTACGCAAGCCGCTCAAGCCCGGGGATATGCCTCTATGGAAGATCATAACCATCGTAATACTGCCCTCCGTAGTATTTGGTATTGTCGGTTGGTTCATCAAGGGCACAGAGGGTTATATCTT
>DASTPZ010000164.1:0-27803 GCA_035761965.1 Flavisolibacter sp.
GCCCGCATAATTTCGGCGCTGGCCCTTCCATACTGCCAAAAGAAGTATTTGAAGAGGCCAGCCGTGCACTCCTGGACTTTAATAATACGGGGCTGTCGGTGCTTGAGATCGGGCATCGCACCAAGATATTCGGAGACGTTATGGACGAGGCCCTTGCCTTGCTGAGGGAATTGATGGAGCTTGACCGGGAACACGAGGTCTTGTTCCTGCATGGCGGAGCATCGACACAATTCTTCCAGGTTCCAATGAACCTGCTCGATGAACAGGCATCGGCGGCCTATACCGAAACCGGTATCTGGGCGGCCAAGGCAATCAAAGAAGCAAGGCTTTTTGGAAAGGTTGATATTGCCTGCAGCTCAAAAGAGGCTGGCTACAGCTACCTGCCCAAGGATTTTTCGGTCAATCCTGATGCAGCCTATCTTCACCTCACCAGCAACAATACCGTATATGGCACCCAGTGGCAGGATTTCTCTCTTTTTTATGAGAAAAATGTTCCGCTGGTGGCAGACATGAGCAGCGATATCCTGAGCCGCAAGGTTGACTTTAACCGGTTCGACCTTATTTATGCCGGCGCTCAGAAAAATATAGGCGCGGCAGGCGTAAACGTAGTAGTAGTCAACCCCAGATGCCTTGGTAAGGTAAAAAGGTCCTTGCCTACCATGATGGACTATCGCAACCATATCGAGGCCGGCTCCCTGCTCAATACACCCCCGGTATTTGCGATCTATGTTTGCCTGCTCACCTTGCGCTGGCTCAAAAACAGCGGCGGTGTGGCCGAAGCCGAAAAACGCAATGAGGCCAAGGCAGGTCTTTTTTATGAAACCCTCGATGCAAATCCTGTCTTCAGGGGAACAGTGGAAAAAGCAGACAGAAGCCGAATGAATGCTGTTTTTGTAATGAACGATCCTGCGAGCGAAAAAGAATTCCTGTCCCTTTGCGAGCGCGAAGGCATTATCGGTATCAAGGGGCACCGGACCACAGGAGGCTTCAGGGTATCTATGTACAATGCCCTCAGCTATGAAAGCGTAAAGGCCCTAACGGACCTTATGACCTATTTTGCCAAACATAAATATTGAAGAATGAGCACTATAAGACCTTTCCGCGCCCTCAGGCCCCATAACGAATATGCACAGCAGGTAGCCTCCAGGCCTTACGATGTTTTGAACTCGGAAGAAGCTAGAAAAGAAGCCGGTACCAACCTGCTCTCCTTCCTGCACGTGACCAAATCAGAGATCGACCTGGCTCCCGGCGCCGACCTTTACAGTGCCGAAGTTTATGAAAAAGCCAAGGAAAACCTGCAGCTGCTCATCGACAAAAAAATCCTCTTCCGCGAGGAAAAGCCCTGTTATTATATCTATGAGCTGGCCTGGAAGGGCCGTACGCAAACCGGCCTCGTTTGTGTATCCTCTATTGAAGACTATTTCAACGATGTGATCAAGAAGCATGAATTCACCCGGCCTGAAAAAGAACAGGATCGCATCAATCATATCAGCACCACCAGGGCACAAACGGGAAATGTATTCCTGGCCTGCAAAGATATCAGGGAGCTTGACGAAGTTTTTGCCCACTGGAAAAAGCAGCACAATGCTGAATACTATTTTACGGCCGACGACGGCGTGACCCATACGATCTGGGTAGTGGATGCTGCGGCTACGATCGATGTCATCACTAACCTTTTCAAAGAAAAAGTTCCTTTCACCTATATCGCCGATGGCCATCATAGGGCAGCGTCTGCCGCCAAGGTAAGCCAGCAGCGCGGTTTCTCAGCTGCCGGCGAGGACGCCCGGTTTTTCCTCACCACCATCTTCCCTGCCAACCAGCTGGCTATACTCGATTACAACAGGGTGGCAAAGGACCTGAATGGCCTTTCTGACGAAGCTTTTCTGCAAAGCCTGGAAGGCCAGTTTGAAGTTCAGAAAGCAGATGAACCCGTCTCTCCCGCCGCTCTCCACGAGTTTGGCATGTACCTGAACAGGCAATGGTACCGGCTCAGGGCAAAAGAAGGCAGCTATACCAGCGACCCCATCGGCGTGCTCGATGTAACCATCCTGCAGGATAATATCCTTGATAAGCTGCTGGCCATCAAAGATCCAAGAACCGACAAGCGCATAGATTTCGTGGGCGGCATCAGGGGCCTGGGCGAGCTTCAGAAAAGAGTAGACAGCGGTGAGGTGAAGGTGGCATTCAGTTTGCACCCTGTGAGCATCCAGCAGCTGTTCGACATCGCCGACAGCGGCAATGTGATGCCTCCCAAGAGTACCTGGTTTGAGCCAAAGCTCAGGGATGGGCTGCTGACACATCTGATCTGAAGCCGTTTTGGGGCGGATCATAGTTTTCACAATTCATAATCATTAACCTGACTACTTTTATCCCCATGAAAAAAGCTTTTGCCTGGATGCTGGCTCTTGCGCTCTCGACTGCCGCAGCAGCTCAGCCCGAGGAACAGACACCACAGGAAACTGCCCGCGCCTTTATGCGCTCGGGCGATTGGGACAATGCCGTTCTGGTTTTGAACAAGGCCCTGAAAAGCGAACCGGATAACCTCAACCTGCTCAAGGACCTTGTGCTGGCCTATACATACAGCCGCAACTTTGCCAAAGCGCTTGAAACAGTGAAGCCCATGCTCGAAAGGGATGATGCCGATGTGCAGACCTACCAGCTTGCGGGCAACGTGTACAAAGCCCTCGAGGAAGTAAAGGATGCCGACAAAATGTATAAGAAAGCCCTTAAAAAATTCCCTAAAAGCGGACCATTGCACAGCGAATACGGTGAGCTGCTGTGGGATAAAAAAGACTACGCGGCTATAGACATCTGGAAAAAAGGGATGGAAGTAGACCCTTCCTATCCGGGTAACTATTACAATGCCGCCTCTTATTATTATTTCACCAAGGACAAAGTATGGACACTCATATACGGTGAGATCTTTGTGAACATGGAATACCTCACCGAAAGGGCTACGGAAGTGAAGCGCATGCTGCTCAGCACCTACAAGGAAAAGCTTTTCAGCGAACTGGATGGCAAAGAGGAAAAGCAAAAGAACGAGTTTGCCAAAGCGGTGTACGATACTTATCAAAAGCAGAATTCGCTGTTAAGCAAAGGCATTACCCTTGAGAGCCTGAGCATGATCCGCACCCGTTTTATACTCGACTGGTATGCCACACAGGCATCAAAATTTCCTTTCAAGCTCTTCGATTACCATCAGCAGCTTATTCGCGAAGGTATGTTCGACGCTTACAATCAATGGCTTTTCGGGCCGGTTGAAAATCTTTCGGCATACGACCAGTGGACAAAAACCAATGCAGAGGCCTATGCCAAATTCGCCAATTTCCAGAAAGGCAGGATCTTTAAGATGCCTCAGGGACAAGCTTATTAAGCCTTTATAGTACAAGATTTATATTTCATCCTGCCCCTGCGCAATCATCAAAGAACATGCGTAAGGGCAGGATGAATGTTTTAGCCCCGGACGCCACAACTGCTTTAAGCTCAAGCTGCCCGGTACAAGCTTCAGGTCCGCACGCCGGCGCCTTCCTTAATTCCCAAATAATCCATAATTTCCGATTCCTGAACAAACGCTTGCCCATGAATAAACCTCATCGACTATTTGATTTTTTTGAAGAAAGACTTAAGGAAGATTCATCCGGGACCCTGCTCGCTGCGAAGGAGGGAGGACAGTGGAGACAGTACAGCACCCGGGAGGTAAAAGATATCGTAGACCGCCTGAGCGCCGGCCTGCTGGCCCTGGGCTATGGTGGCGGAAGCATGACCATTGAAGGGCGCGATAAGATCGCGATCATTGCCAAAAACCGGCCGGAGTGGATCTTTCTCGACCTGGCCGTGCAGCAGATCGGTGCCGTGCTGGTGCCGCTCTATCCAACGATTCATATCAACGACCTTGAATTTGTATTGCAGGATGCACAGGTAAAAGCCGTATTTGTAAACGACGAGGACCTTTACCACAAAGTGCAGCACGTTCGCTCCCGGCTTCCCTTTATACAGCATATCTATGGTTTTGAGCACATCAGCGGCATACCTCACTGGAAAGAGCTCCTGTCCTTGGGAAAGCAGGAACATTTTGAACAGATAAGCACCGTATCTCAAAAGATCGATGGAGAAGACCTGCTGACCATCATTTACACTTCGGGAACGACCGGAACACCAAAAGGCGTGATGCTTTCCCACCGTAATATCCTCTCGAATGTCATCGCCTGCCTGCCATGTTTCCCGCCAGGGGAAAAGCAAAAAGCCCTCAGCTTCCTGCCGCTGAACCATATTTTCGAGCGTACGGTGAGCTATATTTACCTCTTCAAAGGCGCTTCTATCTATTATGCCGAAAGCCTGGAGACCATAGGAGATAACCTCAAGGAGGTTCAGCCCAATATGTTCACCACCGTTCCGCGGTTGCTCGAAAAGGTCTATGACCGCATTATGCAAAAAGGCAGTGAGCTGACGGGAATCAAAAAGAAACTATTCTTCTGGGCACATGGGCTGGCCGAAAAATTCGAGATCAACAAGCCAAAAAGCCTTGGCTACTCGCTCCAGCTCGCCATTGCCAATAAGCTCATATTCAGCAAGTGGCGCGAAGCTCTTGGCAATAATATACAATGTATCGTAACAGGCGGCGCAGCCTGCCAGGTAAGGCTGATCAGGATCTTCACTGCCGCTAGGATCATTATCATGGAGGGATATGGACTTACGGAAACCTCCCCGGTAATTGCCGTCAACCGCTTTAACGAAGAGGACCGGATGTTCGGCACCGTGGGACCACTGATTGGCAATGTAGAGGTAAAAATAGCCGAGGACGGCGAGATCCTGTGTAAGGGGCCGAATATCATGATGGGATATTACAAGCGCGAAGACCTCACCACCGAGGTTATGCAGGAGGGTTGGTACGCAACAGGCGATATCGGTACTATGATCGACAATAAATACCTGAAGATAACCGACAGGAAAAAAGAGCTTTTCAAGACCAGCGGGGGTAAATATGTAGCCCCGTTGCCGGTCGAGAACAAACTGAAGGAATCTACTTTTATAGAACAGGTAATGCTGGTGGGCTCGGAAAGAAAATTCGTAGGTGCCCTTATCGTACCTGCATTCCCCTATCTCAAGGAGTGGTGCCAGAAAAACGGCGTTCCCAATACTTCCTCCAACGACCAGCTGCTCAGGGATCCCAAGGTGCTGGCATTGTATAAGGACCTCATCGAAAACTTCAATAAATACTTCAACCAGGTGGAGCAGATCAAAAAATTCGAGCTGCTGCCCGACGAATGGACGATCGATACCGGCGAGCTTACACCAAAACTCTCCTTGAAGCGCAAAGTGGTGATGGAAAAATACAGGGATGCCGTGGAAAGGATTTATAGCTAAAAAAGCATCCGGCTTCCGCGCCTCTTCCGCTTGAAAGCTGGATGCCACTATAGTCTTTTGCTACTTTTCTTCCTCTCTGGGATTATTGCTTTGCCTCAGGTCCTCATCTACCGCAGGCATGTTGCTGATCGACTTATCGCTGAAATCGCCAGGCTGCTGGTCGATATACTCGGGCTGGTTCTTCAGCTGCTGATCGGTTTCTGTAGGCTTGGGATAAGCCAAAGGCCTTTCATCTTTTTTATCTCTGCTCATGATCTTGATTTTAAAAGCTTTTAATAAAGCCAGTAAGCCTCGTACACTGTACAAGGCTTACTGGCTTTTGTCTAAGACATGGATTGGTGATCCAATGTAATAATTTACACCATCCATATAGACCTTCAGCGCAATCGTCGGGCTTACATGCCGCCTTCACCGCGGTTAGATCCGCCTAAGCCGCCGCTTCTGCTGCTGTCGGTATTGCCGGTACCGGTGCTGCCGCCACGGCCCTGGTCGCCACCTTCAACACCCTGGCGTCCGTAACCCATGTCAGAACCTGTGTTGCCCATGTTTCCACCAAGGCCACCCTGGTCGGAACCTACGCCCTGGCTTTGACCGCCCAGGCCTTCTGAGCCACGTTCGCTACCCATGCCTGATTGTGATCCCTGGTTGCCTTGCTGACCGCCCTGAGATCCCATAGATTGGTTGCCCATGTTCTGATCCTGATTTCTGTTGTTCTCTGACATAACTTAAGTTTTAAAGTCAAAAAATAGATTTGAGACTGAGCTTATCTATAAAAAAAATGTGCCTGGCCTTTGGAGAACAGGTTAGGTTCAAAGCCAGGAGCAGCAGGACTGCTCTTTTTCGTAAAGCTCAGCTTCTTGTAGAAGCTTATGGACAAATATTATTGCATGCCTGGCCTTTATGCCGGGTCAAGCTTCATTCTGTTACCTATCGTTCGGTTACCTGGCCATCGTAGTCGCTGCCGGTAAGCCCGGTTTTTGTTCCGATACCGGAACCATGCGCACCCCTTGAGGAGTTGCCGGCCGCACCCCTTACAGAGCTCTGGTCCATATCTGTAGTACCACCCCTAGTAGCCGAAGCATTCTGGTGATCACTATTGGCGCCGCCCGCACCCTGTGCCTGGGCCCTTTCTTCTGAAAGTCCCTTGTCTTTTGGCTCCATGCCTTTTGATTGTTCTGACATAAGAATGTTTTTTTTAGATTAAAAAATAGAGAAGCATAGGACGCTCGCCCTCAGGCAAGGCCCCGTTCACTCTCTCCTGCACTGAACAGGATCAATGATTGCTTCCCCTTCCTTCATTGCTGCTTCCGTCCGAACCACTCTTTTCCCTGCCCTTTCCATACCTGTTCTGTATCTGGCTCATCGTTTCAAACTCATGTGAGTCAGTCTTTTTCTTTTTCGGAGATGAAGCTTTCTTTTTTTCTCCCTGCTTATCGGGTTTTGATCGCATAAAATGGATTTTTATTCAGCTGCCTTTATTTTACCGGTTGCTGCCGCGGTTACCCGTATTATGGCTATCGGAACTTTCAGAACCTGTATTGCCCACACTGCCCATACCAGGATGAGAATCGCTTGCCACGCCCTCTTCCTGCTCATCCATGGAACGCAGATCCCTGCCGATACCACCTGTTTTTGAATCACTCGTATTCTCCCTGTGAACCGGCTCTATATTTGTCTTTTTCTCGTCCATAATCAAGTTTTTTTCAGGTACTATGCTGCGAAACACGACCTGTAACGAAAAAGGCCGAAAAACTATGCCGTAATGCCTGGTCTTACAGATTTCTGTTGCTAAAATCCATTCAGGCAAAGAAGTCCCGAAAGCCATTCATAAGCTTCGATCTACTTCCTGGACAGTATATCCATCATCAGCCGGTAAAGATCTTTCTGGTAAATCTGGGTCTTGACTTTCATCTCACCATGGGGTACAATGGTATTGCCCAGCAATGCATACCAGGTTTGAGAAGAACCGGGTATGAGAAGCCCATGGTCAGACCAGTTGCTGCGTTTCTTTCCCCTGCCATGATCCGTGGTGATGAGAAAGGTTGTTTTACCTGCATATTCGGGCATGGCCTGTATAAGGCGCCAAAGCTCGCCTATCATCCTGTCCGCATTATTGGCTTCCTGCAGGTACTCATCATAACGGTTTTCATGTCCCGCATCGTCGGTGCCGCTGAAGCTGAGAAAGACAACCGAAGGTTTATTCTTCTGGATATGCTCCCTGCAGGCAACATAGGTAAGCTCGTCGTATCTCGTTTCTGCTTCTGTATCCTTCGCCTCGCATTGAATGGCGTTCAGCAGCTTTTGTGCGCTGGTAAGCCTTTCACTACCCGCTTGCTGAAGACCGCTATTAAGTACAAATCCCTTTGATCTATCCTGCTTGTCGAGGATATAAGGAAACGCATCCCAAGAAGTAAAGGCTGCTACCTTGCCCTTATATCCCGGAAAAGAGTTGAGCAGTTCCAATATGTTCCTGTTCGGGTTACGCTTTTTTTCATTGCCGTATATGCTGTAATCGACACTGCCGGTAAGCAGCTCGCTATAACCAGGGTAAGAAAGCGCATAAGGGTTTGAAACGTTCACCAGGTTACCATGGTCCCTGTTTCCATATAACTCACCCTGCTGTGCAATGATGTTCCAGAAAAAAGGCATGAGCTTTTTCCTGCGCTCGGCTGGAGAATTGCTCCAGTAAAGTGCACGCACCATTGCAGTATCGGTATTGATGGCAGCATCGCCGATCAACAGGGAGTCCGCCCCGTGGAAAACCTCTTCCCAGCGAAAACCATCCAGCGTGATGATGAACAATTTGTTCTCAGGATTCAATGGAGCATCTGCTTTTTGCGTATTACTTACAGATACACTCATTGTGATCAACACCAGACAAATAACCAAGCCTCTCATACCCATTGTCATCAAAAAAACGTACCAATTTAAACCGGCCTAATCGTGCAGATGCCTGTTATACCTGGCCTGTAGGGACTGGTAGATGCTTATTGCAGGTTTAACCGGCCTTTTTGAGGAAAAGCTTGCCCGCTTTCCATTTTCCTTTACTCCGATCGGTTATATTAAACAATTCATTATACCTGCTTACTGTTGGTATCCCTGATCATTGATGCAGCCCTGCATAACATCATTGCCTAGCTATCAGCACGACCACGGTTGCCCATTTAACGCTGAGGCCTGGCATTTTATAAATGAACTGTTCTTTAACAAAAAAAATTACCATGCTAGTTCTCTTTTAAATGCCAGTCCTTGATCCGCTTACCGCAAGGCGTCACGATTTCCACTTTGCTAAAAGCTTTGTACAGATTGCAAGCTCGAGGATGGTTCCCCATCCGCCATATCCCGTATTTTTATGGGGTGAAAAAAGGGATTGCTTTTTTATTGGTGCTTATTACCCTGGCAGCCTCGGTATTTCCTTGCTGCCCGTCAGACGGCTGTGCCGATGACGCGGGCTATACCGCACCTGCGGGCACCTGTAATGATGACGGCGCCTGTTCTCCTTTTTTCGCCTGCTCTACCTGCCCGGGCTTTGTAAGCCTTACCCGCATACCCAGGCTGCCAGCACCATTGAGTGCGCTGCCGGTTCACTTTCAGGCACGCACGGCCGTTCTTGCCAATTTATTTTACCCGAGTTTCTTTCAGCCCCCAAGGGTTGCCATTGCCTGAGAAAGAAATTGATCCACCAACCAAAAATAAATCATGAAACGACTAGTAATAGCGCTGTTCCTGAGCTGCCTGTTCGTGCAGTCCCAGGCCCAATACAGCTTTCATCTTATCATTCGCGGCGGAGAGGAGAAAACACCGCTCGCCGGTGCCAGCGCCACATGGGTAGAAGGAAATTATACAGCTGTTGCCGATAGCAATGGCGTCGCAAATTTTTACAGCATCAAGGCCGGTATCCAGCATTTCATTGTAACGCATATCGGGTTCGGCGAAAAGAAGGTCATGTTCAGCTTTCCCCTCGACACTGCGCAGGCCGAACTGATTCTGGAAGAGGAAGAGGAGGAGGAAGAAGAAGAGGTCATTATTGCCGCTACCCGCACCAGCCGCACCATCGCCAACACCCCCACCCGCGTTGAGGTTATTTCCGGTGAAGAGCTTGAAGAGAAGGCCAACATGAAACCCGGCGATATCAGGATGATGCTGAATGAAAGCACCGGCATACAAACCCAGCAGACCTCAGCCACCTCCTATAATTCAAGCATCAGGATACAGGGTCTTGATGGAAGGTATACGCAGATCGTAAGGGATGGGCTCCCGCTCTATGGGGGTTTTGCAGGGGGACTCGGCATTATGCAAATAGCACCGCTCGACCTGCGCCAGGTAGAAGTGATCAAAGGCTCGGCGTCCACGCTCTACGGCGGCGGCGCCATAGCAGGCCTGGTAAACCTCGTATCCAAGACACCCGGCGAGAACAGGGAGCTTAGCTTCATGGCCAATGCCACATCCGCAGGTGGTCTTGACCTGAGCGGGTTCTATAGCCAGAAATTCAAAAAAGTCGGGCTTAGCTTTTTTGGTTCACGCAATACATCCAGGGCCTATGACCCGGCCGATATAGGGCTGTCTGCAATACCCGAATTTGAACGCTATACCATCAATCCCCGGCTCTTCTTCTATGGCAAATGCACCAGGGCCAATGCAGGTATCAGCTATATAACCGAAGACCGGACAGGCGGCAGCATGGCCTATATAAAAGACAATACCGCCGGCTATTTCGAAAGGAACGAGTCGCAGCGTTTTACCGCGCATTTCAGCCTTGCGCACACCCTGTCTGAAAGGGCGGACCTACAGATCAAATCGAGCTTTACGAGCTTCGGCCGCACCATCAACATCCCTAGCTATGTATTTGATGGCCTGCAGCGATCAAGCTTTTCCGAAGCCAGCTATAATATTCGCGGCAGCCGTATGCAGTGGATACTGGGTGCAAACGTGCTTACCGATCATTTCAGTGAAAAAGCACCACAGCCAACAGGTCCCAGGAACTGTCGCTTTACTACCCTCGGCTTTTTTGCCCTCAACACCTGGACACCCCATCCCCTGCTCACCATCGAAACGGGTTTGCGCGGCGACGGCGTAACCGATTATGGCTTTGAGCTGCTGCCCAGGATATCCGCCATGGTCAGGATATCGCCTAAGATCACTACGCGGCTGGGAGGAGGCTTCGGCTACAAAACACCTACTATTTTCACAGAGGATGCGGAAAGGATACAGTTTAGAAAAATCCGTCCGGTGAGCCATGCCAATACTGTGAATGAACGTTCCTTCGGTGGTAATTTCGATATCAATTACAGGACGTCCCTGGGCGATCTTGGATTCAGCATCAACCAGCTGTTTTTTTATACCCGGCTCGACCGTCCGCTGGTGCTCCTGCCCGTTCAGACAGATTACGAGTTCGTCAATGCCGGAGGCCATATCGATACCCGTGGCATCGAGACAAATCTTAAGCTTACCTATGGAGAATTCAAGCTTTTCCTGGGTTATACTTATGCCGATGTATACAACCACGAGGCAGGCAACCGGTCCTGGTTCCCGCTTACCGCCAGGCACCGGCTCAACAATGTGCTGATGTATGAAAAAGAGGAGAAGCTGAAGATGGGCCTGGAGGCATATTATGTATCAAGACAAAAACTCGGTGACGGCTCCATCGGCAAGCCATACTGGATCACCGGATTCATGGTGGAAAAATTATGGGATAAGTTTTCGGTGTTTGTGAATTTTGAAAATTTTACCGATACAAGGCAAACACGGTTTGATACGATCTATACGGGTACAGTGGATCAGCCCCTGTTCAGGGACATCTACGCGCCGGTGGACGGCTTTGTGATAAATGGCGGGATCAAACTCAAGCTCTGAAAGAAAAAACATTAAGAAGGGGCCTGCCGGCCTGGCCGGCAGCCATTCTTGCAATTACCTGATGCTCCTTCCGCACTTGGCCTTTCCATTAGCTGCCTCGTAGGTAGTAATAGAACGTGCGCAGGATGATAATAAAACAACAGCTAACAACAGGTACAGGATTTTTTTCATAAAGATTTGATTAGGGCGGTAAGATAATAGGCTGGCAAGCGAAGGAACCAGCAAATGCATGCCGCTCTTTTAACAATAGTGAACCGCTTTAAAATTGCTGAGTGTTTTTACTTAGTGCCCCTTGGATAATTTGCTGTTCCCCCGCTTAAAAGAAGCCCGTAGGGAGATTTTTCTTTCTTTATTGATCTATATCAATTCGTTAAATTGACCTGCATCAATGCGATTTCTTGCGCAGGCTCAATACGCCGGCTGCCTGCCTGCCTTAGCTTTGTATCTTCAATCCATTACAGATGCATACCCCGCAAACGATCGTCATCATAGGACTTGGAGACACCTGCAAGGGCATAGCCAATGGCCTGAGCAACGGCAACGACAGGGTGTTACTTTGTGACGAGAAGTACGAAACGGCAAAAAGCCTGGCCAATGGCCTGCAGGAAGCATACCCGTACTTCGATGTGGAGGCCATCAATTGCTCCTACGAAGCAGTTTGGGAAGGTGATGTAATCATTCTTGCCCTCCCTTGCACCCTCCACCAGGAAGTAGCGGAAAAGATCAGGGCAGTAGCCAACCAGAAAGTAGTGGTTACAACGCATGCTTCGCTGGATGCCCTCCAGCAACTGCTGCCCAACTCCAAGCTTGTACAGGCATTTGATAAAGTGGACCCAGGGGCTTTTTACCTTCCGCCTTCTCAGCGGCATTCGGTTGACTGCACCGTGACCGGTAATGACCAGGAAGCTGTGAAAGCGGTCAGCTCGCTGGTCAAGACAATCGGGTTCAATCCTGTGGCCCATTCAAACATAGAGATGGCCTGAACATAAATCCAACGGGATTGTTATCATGGCCCGGTCATTCAACGGCATTTATAAACCTTGCATAATACAATCGCTAAACATCAAACAAAAACTACCATGAAAAGAATCATTGTTCTCTGCGCCGCTGTTCTCTCGCTTTCTGCTTTTGTAGGCTTATCCAATTGGAAGATAGACAAGGGACATGCCAAGCTGGCCTTCTCCATTACCCATATGGGCATTTCCGATGTATGGGGTTCATTCAAAAACTATGAAGTAGACATTCAATCCAGCAAAGCCGATTTCAGCGATGCTGTGTTCACGCTCTCAGCAGATGTTGCTTCCATCGATACAGACATCGAAGCCAGGGATAAGCACCTGCTGGCCGCCGATTTTTTTGACGCGGAAAAATATCCCAAGTTCACCTTCAAAAGCACTTCCATCAAGCCTGCCGGCAAAGACAAGTACAAGCTTACAGGTGACCTTACCCTGCATGGCGTAACCAAGCCTGTTACTTTCGACCTTTGGCACAGGGGCACCATCGAAAACCCTATGTCTAAAGCTCCCACTGCAGGCTTCCAGGTAACCGGCACCATTAAGCGTTCCGATTTTGGCATCGGCACAGGTTATCCTGCCCCCATGCTGAGCGATGAAGTTAAGATCATGGCCAACGGCGAGTTTGGAAAAGAATAAATTGCGTGACCGGTGGCAGCTGCCGCCGGTCATTCTTTCTTTTTAACCATCAAACACAGTATATGAAAAAATTATTTCTCTCTGCTGCCGGACTGCTTAGCCTGGCAACCGTATTCGCGCTTACCCTTCCCCTGAACTGGGAGATAGCCGACAAATACAGCATCAGCTTTTCGACCAATGGCGTGAGCGGGATCTTTAAAACATTCAGCGGCGGCATCGTCTTCGATGAGAAAAACCCCGCTGCCTCCAAATTTGACGTAACCATCGATGTAAACAGCATCAATACCGGCAATGGCATGCAGAACAAACATGCCAAGGGCAACGACTGGTTCGATGCGGCTAAGCATCCTTCCATCCGCTATGTTTCCAAAAAGATCGTGAAGACCGCATCGGGCTACCAGTCCACCGGTGATCTTACCATGCATGGTATAACAAAGGAAACGACCATTCCTTTTACATTTTCCCAGAGCGGTAATGGAGGTACTTTCAGCGGCTCATTCCAGGTAAACCGAAACGATTTCCAAATCGGAAAGCCGGGCGGCAGCGTGGGCGATGTGATCAAGCTGTCGGTAAACGTTCCCGTTATCAAAAAATAACCGCACTATGTTCAAAAGATCCTTATTGCTGGGTGTTGTTTCGGGGATACTGGCCGGGCTTGTTTCGCTGGCCTACCAGAAAGTTTATGCTTCATCACTCGGCTACGATTTTTCCGAGATCGTAAAGCCTTACAATATACTGGCGACCTGCGTCTTTGCCGGGATCGCGGCCGCTGTAGGATTTTGGGCGCTCACAAGCTGGCTGAAGGGAAGGGGCGAAATTGTATTCAATTTTCTTCTTGTCATATTGACCTTTGCCACAATTCTGGGGCCTTTCGCCATGAAGCTGCCACTCGAGATAGAAGCGCCTGAGCTCTTTCCGGGAATGGTGGTGCCTATGCATTTCTTCCCGGCTCTTGCATGGTTTACCCTGAAGCCTCTTTTTTTCAAACCGCCGCAACAACAAAAAGTCTTTGCCTGAATGAAAGCCTTACTGCCCGTAAGGCTTTTTTATTTTCTTTCGCCTGTCCTGAAAGCCTTACTGCAAATCGCTTTGCAATCAATCCTCCGGTACCAGCTCACGGTTGTAACGGCTCCTGTATTGCAGGGGTGAAAGCCCGGTGATGCGTTTGAATGTTGTGCGAAAGGCTTTAGGATCGGTGTAACCCACAGTGTACATTACCTCGTTCACATTCTCCCGGGAGGATTCAAGGCTGATCTTGGCAGCCTCGATCTTTACACGCTGGATGTATTCTACCACGGTATTCGCCGTTGCCTTTTTGAACCTTCGTTCCAGGTTTCGCCGGCCTATCGCAAACATATTTGCAAGCTGATCAACCGTGATCCGGCTTTGAAAATTATTCTCTATAAAATTTTGTGCGTTCCTGATCAGCTCATCCGGGTGCTCTTTCTGCCCGCTAAAGATGATGAAGGGCGACTGGCTGTTACGGTTCACTTCGATCTCGAAGATCTTTGAAGAAAAAAGGGCCATTTCCCTGCCGGCATATTTTTCTACCAGGTAAAGAATCAGGTTGAGAGATGAATAGGCGCCACCACTCGAGTAGATGCCATTCTCATCGGTGATGATCTTATAAGGCTGAAGGTCTACCTCCGGGAACATCTTGCGGAACTCATCGGCAGCCATCCAGTGCGTCGTGCAGGACCTTCCTTTCAGCAGACCGGTCGATGCCAGGATAAAGGCGCCTATACAAAGCGATACCACCTCCGCTCCTTTTTTATACTGTGCCGCGATCCAGGGGATGAAGCCCTGGTTCAGCTGGATCACTTTTTCCATATCGCCATGCACAGCAGGAATGATGATCAGGTCTGAGCGCTCAGCTTCTTTTATCGATAGACCGGGCCTGATTGATATAAAGCTGTTCACCGGCCTTGCATCTGTGCTGAGTCCTACCAGCTGCACGCGGAACAGGGCAGGCTTTCCCTGCCGCTCCAATGCCTCGTTGACCTTGGTAAACATTTTGTATGTCGCTTCTATATTGCTCAGGCTTAGATCGCCTTCAGGTACAAGCAGGGACACGTTCTTCATATAACAAAGCTAAACAGGATCGCTGTCGCGATCAACACCCTTATTTGCCGCAATTTACCCGCTTTTCCGCCCTAGTGCTCAGTCTTCCTGCATAACAGCTGCCTGCTTGTTGTATTTGCTCCTGTACTCGGCCGGTGAGAGGCCGGCAAATTTTTTGAAGACCGTACGAAAAGCCTTGATATCAGTATAGCCTACTTCGTACATTACTTCGGTTACATTCATACCGCTGCTCTCCAGCTTTTTCTTGGCCGCTTCAATCCTCACGCGCTGTATATATTCTATAGGGGTGTTATTGGTCGCTTTTTTGAAACGTCTTTCAAAATGCCTACGGCCGATCGCAAACCTGAGCGACAGGTCTTCTACCGTTATTCTTTCGTTCACATTCTGTTCAATGAACTCCTGGGCCTGCCTGATAGGCTCATCTTCATGCTTTTTTTGCCCATTAAACATCACAAAAGGCGATTGCGTTTTCCTGTCGATATCGAGGGCGAAGACCTTGGAGGCCATGATAGCCATATCGCGGCCGGCATATCTCTCTACCAGGTGCAGCAGCAGGTTCCAATAGGAGGTAGCGCCACCGCTTGAATAAAGACCTTGCTGCTCGGTTACGATGCGGCCGTCTACAAGGGTCACATCGGGAAACATCTCGCGAAAAAGGTTGGCCGAAGCCCAATGACTCGAACATTCCTTTCCATTAAGCAGCCCCGTATAGGCCAGCATAAAGGCCCCTGAACAAAGACTCGCCACTTCCGCTCCACGGCCGTACTGTGCTATGATCCAGGGCACGAAATCCCTGTTCCGCTCGAGCGTGGCCGCATAATCGCCGCCAACAGCGGGTATGATAATAAGATCGGTTTTTTCTACTTCGCCTACCAGCACATCGGCATGGGCACTGAATAGCGCATTGTTGAACTTTACCTGCCCGGTCAATCCTACAAACTGCAGCTTGAACCGGGGTGGCCTGCCCGAAGCTTCCAGGAACTGATTAACACCCGTGAACATGGTATGAGCATCCACTATACTCGCCAGCACGCCATCGTGAAGCACAAGGATCGATACATGTTTCATACAAGCTGATTTGATCTTTAAATAAAGGTAACAAACACCCATGTCGCAAACAACCCTTTATTCGTCACGATCACACCTCGTGCGCCTGGCAGTCCAGGCCTAGCTTTGCGGAAGGTCATAGTGTGTTGAACCGGGCCCGGCTTGCAGTACCTGGCAGATCATTCAAGAGATAAACAAGCATATGAAAAATATAGTGGTGTCGATGAACATTACCCTGGATGGCTATATGTCGGGGCCGGATTGTGAGCTTAACTGGCACTTCGAGAGCTGGACGGAAGATATGGGGCGCAGGCTGGCCGCGGAGCTGGGCAAGGCGGACACCGTGCTATTGGGCAGGACTACTTACCAGGCTATGGCCAGCTATTGGCCGGCCAAGGGAATTGACCTGCTCGCCGCGAGGGAGGATCTTGCATTTGCTGTTATGATGAACAGCCACCGCAAAATAGTTTATTCCAACACCCTCAAAAAAACAGCCTGGAACAATTCGATCATCATCAATGGCGATCTCGAGAACGCGGTTCTAAGACTAAAGCAAGAGCAGGGGAAACACATCATTATCTATGGCAGCGGCCAGCTTATTGCATCCATGCTGGCCGCCGGTCTGATCGATGAATTTCAGCTTTGGATCCATCCTGTCATGCTGGGAAAAGGCAAAGCCCTTTTCAGGACAGCTCTCAAGACCTGCACTCTGCATTTACTTCAGTCGGAAGTATTCAGCTCAGGCGTTGTGCTGCTTCATTACCGCGTCTCTTACCTAGCTTCTACGGCCGAAGCCAGCAGCCTGGCTGAACGGTTCCCTACAGTACCTTTCTCCTGAATATATCGACACCTGGCAATCTTAGCAATTATGTCCTGGCTCACTGCCTAGCATATGGTACTTTCGCCCGCATCTTAACATATGCCGAGCGAAACCTATATCATCAATGCATTCCGCCTGCCCCTTAAAAAGTTTTTGCAGTAAAATATCTTCGGGTCGATGCGCTCTTGATATACAGAGAAGTACTCTTAAGTCGAAAGACACGCAATCCATCCGTTATATCGAACTGCATCATTTTCTCACAGGCAAGTTGTAATACTGAGGCTACTCTTCGGATCAAGTTCTGCTTCGAAAAATCAGGAAACAGGTCTATTATTTATGATGCGGACCCGTTCGCGTCATAGAGCAGAGCATGATCTACATTTTCGAAAGTACCGAGCTGAACAATATCGTGCATAAGCTGCGCGGAAAATCTTGTGAAGCGAACAAAGCAGCCGTTGACTAAGAAAGTCTTTGCCTCCTGGCTGACGGATCATATTATTTTGAAGCAGAACCGGCATCTGCACCGGCAAAAGTGCTATACTAATATAGGTCGGTCTGCGTTAAGAGTTCAGGTCATACAAGCATGCCATTTTATACAGGGCTGGCTTGTAAATTGTTGTACAAAAAGAACCGGTGCTATCCGGAGCTAACGGCAGGTTTGCATGCGTGCCGGCCGGCCAGGCCTCCTCCTATGTATAAACTGCTGATCCAACTGCTTATGATAAATCAGTAACTCAACATAGAAACCAATCAGATGCAGGTAAAGTATATTCTAATTGTAGATGACGATCCGGACGACAGCGAGTTCTTCGCTGCCGTCATGCGGCAGCTTGATGCCGATGTTCATGTAAAGGTGGCGATCAGCAAAGAAGAGCTGTTCAAGGAACTGGAGGGCGAAGTACCCGATCTGCTTTTTATTGATTCATTTATCCAACAGGATTCGGGGCAGGAAAGCATCAGGGAGATCCGCGCCAATCCCCGGTTCGTATCGCTGCCCATCATCATGTATACCGGGGCCAGCGGGGCCAAAAGCATCAAAGATGCATTCGATGCGGGTGCTTCGGCCTATATCGTAAAGCCACATACCATGACGGAAATTAAAACCGTTTTGCAAAATATCCTGCAGCGCAACTGGAACCTTCGCCTTCCCTTCACCAAGCAGTATTATAACGAAAACAGGTTTCACGACTACAAAGAATGATGTGCTGCTGAAGACGGCATCAGCCTTTCTTCGAAGAAAGCGCCCTGCAGTAAGAGGCAAAGGCTTTCAGGCATGACTTTTACGGCGCTTAGGTAAACACAGATATGCCGCTAGTCCTCCTGATTTTACTGCTGACCGACTTTCTATCTATTAGCTTTATTTTCCTGGGCTATTATTTTTGGAGCGAGTGGGTCGCATACCGTGGAACCACTGCAGATGGCTATGCCGAACGTTGCCAGTATGCGGCCCTTGCCCTGTTGTTATTCATGCTGCTGGGGAAATTTTTAATCAGCGCGCTACTGAGCAAAAGAAGAAAAGGGGAAGATGAGCCCGTCATGTTCGATACAGACAAAAGAGAATCACTTAAACGGCCTGATGGGAGCATCATCAATGTGGAATATTATGGCAGGGAAAAAGGTCAGCCTATTATTTTTATTCATGGCTGGAATGCCAATATCAGGAACTGGTACTACCAGGCAAAATATTTTGCAAAAGATTACCGCCTCATTATGATCGACCTTCCCGGCCTTGGGCGCTCTACAAGGCCCGGTAATAAAGATTTTTCCCTCAGAAAAATGGCATCAGACCTCAATGCGGTGATCGAACATTCGGGCGCAAAAAATCCCATCCTTTGGGGACATTCGATCGGAGGTATGATCATTCTTACCCTGCTAACCAAACAAAGGCCTTTTCTGACTCAATCGATTAAAGGCATCATACTTCAGCATACCACCTATACTAACCCCGTAAAGACCATGATCTTCAGCAAGATCATGACGGCCATTCAGAAACCGGTACTTGTTCCGCTCTGCTGGGTCCTCATTGCACTTTCACCTATTGTATGGATCTTTCGCTGGATGAGCTACCTCAATGGCAATGCGCAGCTGGTTACGCGCATTCTGACCTTTGCCGGTACACAAAGCGCGAAGCAGCTCGATTTCAGCACCCTGCTTTCAACGCTTGCACCTCCGGCAGTAATGGCCAGGGGTGTGCTGGGCATGTTCAAATATGATGTGACCAAGGAATTGTCTTCTGTGACTGTGCCGGCTCTCGTGATAGCTGCCAACAAGGACAGGCTTACGAGAGCGTCTGCCAGCGAATACATGGCCAGAAGCATTCCCAATGCCAGGCTGGAGCTTATAACGCCTGCCAACCACCAGGGATTGATTGAGCGGCATCGCGAAGTGAACGAGGCCGCGGATAGGTTCATGCAGTTGCTCCGCTAGCTGTTCAGACAAATAACTGGCATCTATATAGGGGTTGAGAGGGGGATGCGGGTTGTATAAGGGAAAGCTGTGGAGGAAATATTGCTCGTGAGTGTTTACGGGTTGATTGGAAAGTGCCAAGGGGATGAGCTTTCCAAGGGTGAGGGGTGGATTTGAGAAGTGTGTTTTTGCGACTTTGAAGTTGACCCATTCCCCTGCGGGGCCCTCCCTCCCCCGCCTTCCAACCACCATTATTTGCTGTTGCATGCACTCATGAGCTAAAGTCTGCTACTGAACACTCAGTAATATGCCTTCTCCCTTTTAAGCAACAGCCAGGCTGTGCAGCTAATTCTAATCTCGAGCAATACCCGAAGGCATCTCATTCATCCAATTGATATATCAACTACACAAAACTAGCTTTCCAAAAAGGCAAAGCCATAGGAAAAACATCAATAAAGAAGAAGAAAAAACATCTCCTTTGCAGGTGCCCTTACAGTTCAATAGCCAAACACAACCCATCCCAACTTGTAGATAGTTACCAATTAATCCTATATACATCCACCGGATTGCTGGGAAGCCTGGGGAAAAGCATACCGATTCTGCAAGGAAATGAATGCAGCAGGAGCCTCGCTGACAAGTACGCGAACATGTTCTTGAAAACATCGTACTGAAAGCCTATACCTTTTCATGCACCTGCAACCAGTCGCAATCAACCCTCTATTTGTCGTTTTCGCCAGTCATTATAGCCGTTTATTGCAGCTATGTTTGTACAGTCAAACAGCACTGTCTTTTACAACCAAAGCCGGAAAAAGTAAATTATCATATAACAATACTAAAACCACGATCATGTCCAGAGTAAGCACTTATCTAAATTTCCCCCGCCACACCGAAGAAGTATTCAATTTTTACAGATCCGTATTTGGAACCGAGTTTGCAGGCCCAATTTCCAGATTCTGCGATATACCACCTTCCGATGGCATGCCTCCTTTGGCTGAAGAGGACAAAAACCTCGTAATGCATGTGGCGCTTCCTATAGTTGGCGGACATATGCTGATGGGCACCGATGCACCCGAGTCATTTGGCTTCACTGTCAATTATGGCAATAATATCTACATCAACCTGGAGATGGATACGAAGGCCGAAACGAAAAAGCTGTTTGACACCCTATCGGCCGGGGGGAAAATAGGCATGGAGCTGCAGGACATGTTCTGGGGTGCTTATTTTGGCAGCTGCATCGATAAATATGGGGTACAGTGGATGTTCAATTGTACCGAGGCTTCAGCCAAATAAAATCAGCTCTTTAATTTTGGAGGATGGGAAAACGGATCTTATAACCGGCTTCTCATCCTGCATCAGGCAGGTGTGGAAGCAAGAAGAAAAGGACATTTCATTCCTGCCGGTATACGGAAAAAATGAGCGTTCAACTCATAACCCTGCTAAAACAAGACGTCGAATGAACACAAAAGGCAAGTCTGTTCCAAAGGACCACGAAGCGTATATAGCCGGCTTTCCACCCGATATCAGGAAGATACTCGAGGCGGTGAGGGCTACCGTAAGGGAAGCTGCTCCCGGCGCGGAAGAGACCATCAAATATGGCATGCCCTCCTTTTATCTTAAAGGCAATCTCGTTTATTTCGCTGCTTTCAAAAAACACATTGGCTTTTATCCTGCGCCGACCGGTAACCCGGTGTTTGAAAAAGATTTTGCCGCCTATAAAACTGGCAGGGGCTCGATCCAATTCCCGCTCGACCGTCCCATGCCGCTTGAGCTCATCACGCGGATAGTAAAATTCTGGGTGGAGGAGCGTGGCAAGAAAAAGTAGGCCAGGTACCATTCAATAAGCAATGTTTTTGAGCGGCTTGCTTTTGATGGGTCTGGACAGCTTTTCACCGCCGCCCATGCTTGGTGAAGACAATCTTATGCAGTAAGCTTGCTTTATTGTCTGCAAAAATCTTATTTTCCATCTGCCGGTGAAATAGACCGTCCACCAAAACCACTGATATGAAGCCATGCTTTGAAAAAATCCTGTTTTTTGATATTGGCGGTGTGCTCCTCTCCAATGGATGGGGACATGCGTCAAGACAGGAAGCTGCACGGCGGTTCAATTTTGATTACGAAGAAATGAACAGGCTTCACGAATTCATCTTCAATGTATACGAGGTTGGCAGCATCAGCCTCGATGAATATCTTGACACAGTGCTGTTCTACAGCGAGCGCGATTTTACCAGGGAAGAATTCAAGGAGTTCATGTTCAGCCAGTCTAAGGAATTGCCACATATGCTCGAATGGCTGATCCAGTGGAGAAGAAAGAATACAGACCGGTTCAGGTTCATCTCCATCAACAATGAGGGCCGCGAGCTGAATGATTACCGCATAAAGAAGTTCAGGCTGCACGATTTTTTTGATGCCTTTGTTTCCTCCTGCGAAGTCGGCATGATCAAACCCGATCCCGGCATCTTCAGACTGGCCATGGGCATTGCCCAGGCCGAACCCCGGCAATGCCTTTATTTCGATGACCGGCCTTTTCTTGTACAGGCTGCAGCCAAAACAGGCATGAGGGCCTACCAGCATAAAGATTTTGAGTCAACAAGGTCCATTCTCGAACGCTTGGTCTAACAAGCGACTTTGCTGAATAACAATGACCTATTAAAACCCCTTTCAGCATTTAACATTTGTGATGAAAGATAAATTTCAAAAAAAATACCGATCGGTATATCTTTACATCAGAATGGCAAAGAAAACGACCAAAAGTGAACAGACAAGGGCCCTCATCATTGAGCGATCAGCCCCCATTTTTAACCGGAAGGGTTATGCAGGCACTTCGCTTTCCGACCTTACAGAAGCTACCAAACTTACCAAGGGAAGCATTTACGGGAATTTTGAGAACAAGGATGAAGTGGCCCTGGCTGTTTTTGATCATAATTTCAGCAAGGTCAACTCCGCAGTTGCTGCTGAAATGTCAAAATGCCGTTCAGCAAGGGAAAAGCTGCTGGTCTATGGCTATATCTATTCCAGCGCAAAAGACAGTGCCTTTCCTGCAGGTGGCTGCCCCGTACTCAATACGGCCATAGAATCCGACGATACCCATCCTGCGTTAAGAAAAAAGGTTATCGCTGCTATTCATGCCTGGAAAAAGAACATCACCAATGTATTGAACGAAGGCATTGCACGAAAAGAGTTCAGCCCGGGTATTGATACAGAACAGATCGCCTTGACCATGATCGCGCTCATAGAAGGCAGCATCATGATCGCAAAGGCAACCGGCCAGGATGAATACCAGCTTATGATCATGAAATCCCTGAAAGCACTGGTAAATGACATCCGGTGATTTTTTGTTGATCCCGAATATACCAATCGGTATAAAATTAAAATGGGGAGTAGGTAGTACTAAAACGTTGAACAAATCAATAATAACAGTATCGATTATCAAATTAAAAACATAGATCATGAAAACAGCAAACAATACCGTCCTGATTACAGGCGGCAGCGCCGGCATCGGCTTCGAGATTGCCCGCATCCTATCCGAACATGGCAACCAGGTGATCATTACAGGCCGTAACAAAGAAAGGCTGTTCAAGGCTGCAGCCAGTATTCCCAACGCCACGGCCATCGTCTCGGATGTAAGTGATGCCGCCGATGCCTCCTTACTGGCTCAAAAAATAACGCGTGATTTTCCTTCGCTCAATATGGTTATCAACAATGCGGGACATGCATTGATCTACAACATGACCGGGGGCGACCATGCTTTTGAAAAAGCACAGGAAGAAATGCTCACCAACTATCTTTCTGTTATAAGGCTGAATGAAATGCTTCTGCCGCTGCTCAGGAAACAGCAAGAAGCAGCCATTGTTAACGTGTCTTCGATCGTTGCATATGTGCCAGGTACTTTGGCGGGTTATTCAGCCAGCAAGGCAGCCCTGCATTCTTATACAAGCTCGTTGAGGTTGGCCCTGGAAGACACGCCTGTAAAAGTTTTGAGCTCATGCCGCCATTGGTGAACACAGGCTTCTCGAGGGAGATCGGCGGAGCCAATGGTATATCGCCCCGTTCGGTTGCCGAAGCTTTCCTTGCTGCCCTGCAGGCGGATGATTTCGAGATCCGCGTAGGCCAAACCGCTGACCTGTACAAGCTTTTTCTTTCCTCCCCTGCCGAGGCCCTCAGGCTTATGAGTGGTGCTCGCAAAAAGCCAGCAACAACAACAGAGAACAAAGAACCTATTACCGTTAATAACTAGTATATGAAACAAAGACTTGTTTTCGCCATGATCATGGGTCTTATCACGACCTCGATCATCTCATTTGTGCTCATCTCCATTCATGCGGGCTACAGCAAAAGCTTCTTGCTTACCTGGCTGCGCTCATGGGCACTTTCGTTCAGCCTTGCCTTTTTATCAATCATGTTCATTGCGCCAAAGGTGCAGCTCTTTGTAAGCAACCATTTTGGAAATGGAGGTCAAGGCAAAAAACAATAATATGAAAAGAGTTGTCATTACAGGACTTGGCGTCATTACACCCCTGGGTAATTCTGTAGATATGTTCTGGCAAAATATCATAGCGGGGAAGAGCGGCGTGGGACCCATTACGCGGTTTGATGCATCTAAATTCAAGACCCGGTTCGCCTGCGAGGTAAAGGACTTTGATCCCCTGCAATGGGTAGAAAAAAAAGAGCTGAAGAAATACGACCTCTTCACGCTTTATGCCATTGCAGCGAGCGACGAAGCTATCAGGGATGCGGGTTTGGATCTTGCCGGAATGAGCCGGGAGCAGCGCAATGAGATCGGGGTCATCTGGGCCTCAGGCAATGGCGGCATTGGCACCTTTGAAGAACAGCTGCGTGATTTTCATCACGGCGATGGCACGCCCAGGTTCAACCCCTACTTTATCCCGAAGATGATCGTTGATATCGCGGCCGGTGTTATCTCCATACGGCACGGCCTGCACGGACCCAACTATTGCACGGTCTCTGCTTGTGCTTCTTCCAATACTGCCCTGATCAATGCTTTTGATACGGTAAGACTGGGAAAGGCGAATATCATGATTGCAGGAGGCTCGGAGGCCGCTGTCACCGCGGCTTCCCTGGGAGGCTTCAGTGCTTCGCAGGCACTGTCAAAAAATAACCTGCAGTCCGAGACGGCATCGAGGCCTTTCGACCGCGACAGGGATGGGTTTGTAGTAGGTGAAGGTGGCGGAGCGCTGGTGCTTGAAGAATGGGAGCATGCTGTGCAAAGAGGTGCCAGGATATATGCTGAGCTGGCCGGCGGGGCCATGGCTGCTGATGCCTATCATTTGACCGGCACGCCGGAGGACGGATATGGTGCAGCGCTTGGCATGTCGAAGGCTTTAGCGGACGCCGGTATCAGTCCTGCAGATATCGATTATGTCAATGCTCATGCTACCTCGACGCCGCTGGGCGACATGAGCGAGCTAAAAGCGATAGACCATGTATTTTCCGGCCATCCTGTAATGGTAAGCGCCACGAAGTCGATGACCGGCCACCTTCTCGGCGCGGCGGGCGCCATCGAAAGCATCATCTGCGCCCTGGCGGTGAAACATGATCTCATACCGCCTACCATCAACACAACAGTCATAGATCCCGGAGCACCTGCCGGTCCGGCCATCCAGCTGGGAAAGGCAAAACAAATGACGGTGCGTTATGCCCTCAACAATACTTTTGGCTTTGGCGGACATACAGCAAGCTCGATCTTTAAAAAAGCTGACGACTGATTTCTGAGTGCAGCGCTTTGATACAATAGATCCGGCGAAGGCCTTTTTTTAGCCGCCTGCCTGCATGATCTTCCTGGGCGATACAATGCCGGATTTGAGTTTTGCCGCGATCTTAAGAGCCCGTTCTATCCTTTTATCCGTCGACTTTACCTGTACAACGAGGTAAATAAGTCCGCGCTGGTTACCACCGGTAAGCCCTTCAAACACGCTGGCGGCTTCTGGATCGGTAGACAGCACGGCCTCCAGCTCTTCGGGCATAATAGACTGGTATTTGGTTTCATCGGCTTTGAAGGAAACTTCAAGCTTTGTCCCTATGCTAACCTGCAGCTTTTTGATGGTGGCGGCTGAGATATAGATATAGAACCCACCTTCCTTCCATTTAAGCAGGGCACAATGAATGGTCTCCTGCTTATTGATGGTGCAGATAAAGCGGTTGCTGCCTTTTTTTAACAATCGGGCGGCCTCTGTATCCGGCACGGAAATACCGGTCATTCTATTAGCGAACTTTTCGAGTCTGGCTTGCATTAAACGGGACTGTTATGGTTTTTATCTGCTCTTTTCAAAACCCACGCGCAGGCTTTGTGATGCAGACCACCCCCTCAACAAACCCGGCAGCGAGAAGTTCATGCATGCCGCTTGCTTAAGCCCGCTTAGCCTATGATCCGTCGGTCCTTTGCCACGAACCGCGCGAAAGCAAGGAGAGCACCGGCAAGCATGATGTTCCTGAAAACATTGATCATCTCCAGCTCCTGCTCTTTTGCTGCCGCTGCGGTCATCATCCCGGCTCCATGCATATCGCTCAAGGCCCTGGGAAGATGCACAAGTAAGGCCATAAGGCATACATAAAGAGCCATAAGCGCGTAAGCAAGCTTGTCGTACCTGGCTGAAACGGCACTGATGATGAATGCAAGGATAAGGGCAGCAGTGAGATAATTCCAGAAAAGGGGAAAAGGAAGAAAAACCGGGACAAATGAAGCGCCCACCTCGGGCTTGCCGAGATGCAAACCCACATACAGCAGGAAGGAAAGCGGAAAGATCCACCGGCCAAGATTCAATATTTTATCCATGATCTTTATTTTAATGGATTGAGAATGGTACAAGTGGCCTGATCTCTACACTGCCTTCAGGATATTTAAGAATAGGACAGGTCCTGGCCCATTCCTGCACCTCTTCATGGCTGTCTGCCTTGCAGATGAGGTAACCCGAAACAAGGATGTTCTTATCGCTTTTGTCAGGCCCCGGACCGGTGCCGGTTTTGGTGACAATAATGCCTCCGTACTCTACAGGCTGTGTCGATACCAGCTTCCCCTGGAGGGCTATGCCGCCGATCCAGCTTTGCCAGGCAGGCATATCCTTGGCCATATCCTCGGTCTTGAGTAAATAACCTTCGTTGCCGCTGAGGTTTCTAAATAGAAGAAGGAACTCTTTCATTACAGATGTTTTTGATGATTGAATACAGCAAAGCTGCTGCACCCGTTTTTCACCATTGTTGACAAATGTCAATGTTTCAGAGTCTGGCCTTCAGCCGGCTGAATGTTTCCTGCGAAATACCCAGGTAGGATGCAATGATCTTGCTCGGGAGCCTCGTCATGAGTGACGGCCGGTTGCTCATGAGCCATTTGATGCGGTCGAGCGCCGTTAGGGAAACGAATGTATTGATCCGGTAGACAGAATTGGCATAGGATGCTTCGAGAATCTGTTTGTATACCCGGTCAAATGGCCTGACAGTTTCCATCATCTTTTGAAAATCCTGCCAGCCAATGGCCCATAATTCAGAGTGTTCTATTGCCTTGATGTTCTCCATGGCAGGCTGACGCGCGCCGAAGCTGATCAGCTCCGAGCACCAGCCATCCTCCACCACAATATCCCTGGTGGTTTCGTTCTGTTCCGCATCGTATACAAACACCTGCAGACAACCCTTTTCAATAAAATAAACATAGCGGCATACCTCTCCCTCCCGCAACAGCAGCTCATTTCTTTTTGCCTTAATGAGTTTGAAATGCGCCAGTACCTCATCCAGCTGCTCGGCATCGCTGCCCAGGCGGTTTACAATATGTTTACGAAGAGAGGAAATGGTGGTGATTTATATGTAAAGATAAGCCCAGGCATGTCTCGCCCGGTTATGTTACCAGTCTTGTTACTCTATCCACTGTTCATTCTCAAAATCCAGTTGCTTCACCTCTTTAAAAAGCCTGGTGCTTAGCTGGCCATTGGGCAGAATAACAACATAGGAAAAGCTCGTATCGCCCATTGATTCCTGCATGAATCCCCTTTCTCCCGCCATTGCCATCCGGGTGATCGACCCCAGGCTGAGCAGCGTATCCCTGCTGATAAACCTGCTGCTTGTTTCAAACAGGTAACCACCTTCGCCACCAGCACCGCTCACCTGCTTCCAGGAAAGTAAGCTATCCTTTTTATCAAGGATGAAATAAAAAATCTTCAACCCCAGCTCACCATCGTCTCCCACTACGGTGAATTCGTTTTTGCTTTTGTCTCTTTCCTGCCACGAATAAAGATAAACCTTCGAACCCATGATCCTTTCGAACAGGGGATGCCTGAGGGTATTGAATGTTTTATATTCTGCCCTTAATAAGCTGTCGCTGACGAATTCTTTTTTATCGAAATAACGAAAGCCTGTTTTTTGCATTTCCCAAAAAGACGCTGAGGCCCGGTGTTTCGGCAACCTTGCAGGCAATAAAACACAAGAGCAGCGGTCATTCGCATGACGGGGATGGTTGCACGTCTAATAAGCATGAGCATGTATAAAGTTAGGACTTAGCCAGGCTCTTGGCATTATTCGTTTTGCAGGATCTTTTTGATCAGCACGATCTGTCCGAGATGGTAATGATTGTGCTC
>DASTPZ010000165.1:0-2571 GCA_035761965.1 Flavisolibacter sp.
AAATCCTGGCGCTTGTAGGAGAAAGCGGTTCGGGCAAATCGGTTACTTCCCTCTCGATACTACAGCTGCTGCCAAAGCCACCGGCAAGTTATGGCGGGAGGATCATGTTCTCCGAAAATGGCGATGAGCCTATTGATCTCCTGTCGGCCGGGCAGGAAGCGATCCGCAGTGTAAGAGGCAATAAGATCGCCATGATCTTCCAGGAGCCGATGACCTCTCTCAACCCCGTCATCAGCTGTGGCAAACAGGTTGCAGAAGCCATCCTTGCCCATAAAAAAATTGGGGCTGCGGAGGCCAGGAAGCAGGCCATTGAATGGTTTGAAAAAGTAAGACTGCCCGACCCTTCGGCCGTATACGACCGCTACCCGCATCAACTCAGCGGAGGACAAAAACAAAGGGTAATGATCGCCATGGCCATGAGCTGCCATCCCTCCCTGCTGATCTGCGATGAGCCCACCACAGCGCTTGATGTGACCGTACAAAAGACCATACTGGAACTGATACGGGAGCTGCAGAAGCAACAGAATTTGGGTGTGATCTTTATCACGCACGACCTCGGTGTGGTAGCCCAGGTTGCAGACAGGGTCGCGATTATGTACAAGGGCGAGATCGTAGAACAAAAACCTGTAAAGGACATATTCAGCCAACCAGACCATGCCTACACGAGGGCACTGATCGCCTGTCGCCCCGCCCTTCATGCAAAAGGCGAAAGGCTTCCGGTCGTAGCCGACTTTCTTTCTCCTGCACAGGAAGGCATTACCATGCCGCAGGAGAAGGCGGCGGTATCAGCCGCAAAAGAGATACTCCTTACCGCTAAAGACCTTACCGTAAGATTTGCCGGCAAGACCAACCTCTTTGGTAAAGCGAGGAACTATTTTACGGCAGTGGACGGGGTGAGCTTTGAGCTTTATAAAGGGGAGACCCTTGGACTGGTGGGTGAATCGGGCTGCGGCAAAACCACGCTTGGCAGAACCCTGCTCCAGCTTATACCACCGGCTTCCGGTGAGATCGTTTACAAGGATCGCAACATCACAAACCTGTCAAAAGCAGAAATAAAAAGCCTGCGCAAGGAAGTTCAGCTCATCTTCCAGGATCCCTATTCTTCGCTTAACCCCCGGCTGATGATCGGCAGTGCCATCGAGGAGCCAATGAGAACATCAGGCATCGAGCCGTTGCCTGCCGAACGCAGGAAAAAAGCAGCCAGCCTGCTTGAGCGTGTGAACCTCTCTCCTTCCATGATGAACCGTTACCCGCATGAATTTTCAGGCGGCCAGCGCCAGCGGATCGTCATCGCCCGTGCGCTGGCAATGAATCCGGGTTTGCTTGTTTGCGACGAATCGGTATCCGCGCTCGACGTTAGTGTGCAGGCCCAGGTATTGAACCTGCTCAATGAGCTAAAGAAAGACCTGGGACTGACCCTCATCTTTATCTCGCATGATCTTTCCGTGGTAAGGTATATGTGCGACCGTATTATGGTCATGCAGAAGGGGCGCATCATAGAAAGTGGCCCTGCAGAAGAGGTATACCATCATCCGCAAAGCCACTATACAAAAGAATTACTGGCTGCCGTTCCTACTCTCTGAGGCTCAGTCGACTCAGTAAATTATAACCGCCCGCACGGTCTTCATCCTCATAAAACTCCGCCGCGCTGTTTCGCTTCGAATACTGCATTTTCTTGAGCGCTTTCTTTATTTGATCGGCAACCGGCTCATCAGCTTCGAGCCGGCCGAGGTTGAGATCTGTAAAATCATACTGCTGCCTTTGCCAATAGTCAGTATCGCCGTCAAACAGGAAGCTTTTCGCATCGGAAGGCACGATGCCAACCGTTGCCAGCTTCCATGCGTTATCATCCTTGCCTTGTTTGTATTTGAAGAAATATACAAACCCAGCCCTGTCTTTTTGCTTTACAGGAAGCCTGTCGACATAGGCTACCGTATCGGGCTTGTCGTATGATCTCTGGCTCAGAAGCTGGCTTTTCGCCAATTGAATGTGATTGTTGTGGGCGGCGGGAAATTTTGATATAAGGCCATTCTTTTTAAGATCCGAATAGAGCTCATAGCGATACTCGTCCAGCCCGGCAAAATAAGAAAGCAAGGTATCAGGCACCTGCTTTTTATGACGAAGCAGCAGGATCGCAGTATTATACTTCAGACGGTTATCGCTACCCGATAACAGTTGGTTCACCAGCTGCGGTACAGCGGGATTCTTATCCCAGAAAGGCATGAGCAGCGTGGCATAAAGATCAAGCTGATAATTTCCCCGGTCTGTATTGTCATAGTTATTCCTGTAAATTCCTGTAAGCTCTTCTTCATCGTCCTCCTGTGCTTTTTCAATAGAGCGGTTCTTTTCCTTGATGACCTGCTTTTTCAGCTCCTGCTTGGCCTCAAGCAGGAATTTCGATTGATAGCTCTCGTAATCCCTGGCCGAGATAAGGCTGCTGTCGATCAGGGTGCCCATCAGGTTCATCATAGGCCGTTCGTAATCATTGATGTTGATCAGGGGAAGTATATCCGGGAATATGCCTGCGGTAAGCTTCAAGGTATCGGTAAGGTCATCGAGAAAAGATCCGGA
>DASTPZ010000166.1:0-3099 GCA_035761965.1 Flavisolibacter sp.
CGTGCACCCGGTAAGGAAAGGGCAAAGGCTTTTTGTTCACTTCCACCTTCGATATATACTCGGCTACGTATTTATTGGCCAATAGCATAAACTCCTCGATGAGCTGGTGCGACTCCTTGCTTTGCTTTACCACGATGCCTATGGGTTTGCCTTTCTCATCGAGCTTGAACCTTACCTCCTGGCTGGAGAAATTGATTGCCCCTGCTTCAAAGCGCTTCCGGCGCAGGCGTTGGGCTATATTGTTCAGGATGAGTATCTCGTCCATATAGAGGCCGTCACCCTTTTCAATGATCTCCTGGGCCTCCTCGTAAGTAAACCGGTGATTGGAATGGATAATGGTCTTGCCCAGCCAGTAATCCTTTACCTGGCCCTTGGAAGTCATCTGGAAAACCGCTGAGAAGGTAAGCTTGTCCTCGTGCGGGCGCAGTGAACAAAGCACATTTGATATATGCTCGGGCAGCATCGGGTTAACCCTGTCCGGCAGGTATACGGAAGTCGCTTTTTCATACGATTCCTCGTCAAGCACCGAATCCGGCCTAACATAATGGCTCACGTCAGCAATGTGAACACCAATCTCGTAGTTCCCGTTCTTAAGCACCCTGATCGAAAGCGCATCATCAAAATCCTTTGCATCGACCGGGTCTATCGTAAAGGTCAGGATTTCCCTGAAATCGCGCCTGCGTTTTACCTCTTCATCGCCGATAACATCGCTGATGCGCGCTGCCTCTTCCAGCGCTTCATCAGAGAACTGGAGCGGGAAGCCATTCTCAAGCAGGATCTCCTTCATGGCTACATCATTCCCATCTTCCGCGTTCAATACCGTGACCACTTCACCCACCGGCCGCTTTTTACTGTCCTTCTCCCATTCCTTGATCTTGACCACCACCCTGTCTTTATCCGTGGCGCCATTAAAAGCCGACTGGGGTATAAAAATATCAGGCATCTTCTTATCGCCCTCCACCACAAAAAAAGCAAAGCCCTTGTTCATCTCAAGGCGGCCCACAAACTCGATCTGCTTGCGCTCCAGTACATCGGCCACTACTCCTTGCATCCGTTTTCCCGAGCGGTTCGGACTCACTTCCACTCTTACCGTATCGCCATGCATGGCCGTATTGAAATCGTTTGGTTTGATCAGTATATCCGTTTCAAGCCCTTCCACCACAACAAAGCCCATACCCGACCGGGTGATCTCGATCACGCCTTTGTACTCATTGGCATTGCGCTCTCTTTTCTTCCCTGGTTTTTTGGCATTTTTCCTTCCCATGGTCTTTATAAGGGTTGTTTAAAGTTTTTTATGAATGTAACAACTTCGTTTGTAAACTCGTTGTCCTGGCCGAAAAGGAACCTATGTTCAATAGGCAGCACATAAAAAGGCATGCCATCGATCTCCTGCCTGAACTTGAGCAGCCGCATGGCATCTTTTTCCGTGGTGAGCACCAGCTTCTTTTCAGCCTGCATGCCTTCAAACCGCTTCTTTATGTCCTTCCAGTCGTCGATCGAGAAAATATGGTGATCGCTGTAATGCATCATATGGTAGGAATCGATCCGCTCCTCAAGGTATTGTTTCAATGGCCGGGGATTGGCTATACCCGTTACCAGCAGCACCTCGGTTTTTTCATCGATGAAGCGAAAGTCGTGCCGGGTGATGTGGTAGGGACTTCCATAAGCTATGCAGGTGAAAAATACCTTCTGGCCTGGCATCGGGGCTATTTCCTTTATAATGGACTCTCTTTCGGGCTCCGACAGGCTGGGCGGACATTTTGTTACCACAATCACCTGCGCGCGGCCATAGCTGCTCCTGAGGTCCCTGAGGTCGCCTGTCGGAAGAAAGAAATCACGGGTAAAAAGATTGCCGTGATCGGTCAGCAGTATATTGAACCCAGCCTTCACCGAGCGGTGCTGAAAGGCATCGTCCAGTATGATCACCTCGGTTTCGGGCCTGTCGTGCAACAGTTGCGGTATGGCAACGATCCTCTCCTCGCCTACGGCCACCGGCACATCAGGAAACTTGCGATGAAACTGCATGGGCTCATCTCCGATATCGATAGCCGTTGTATTCTCGCTGGCCAGCGCATACCCCCTGGTCTTTCGCTTATAGCCCCTGCTAAGCGTGGCGACCCTGAATCGGTTCTTTAGATGCAGCACAAGAAACTCTACCATGGGTGATTTTCCCGTACCCCCCACCGATAGATTGCCTACACAGATTAGCGGCAGACCGAAGGAAGCGGACCGGAGCAAGTTCTTATCATAAAGCCAGTTGCGAACCAGCACTGCAAACCAGAACAGAATGGCAAAGGGAAGCAGCAATACGCGGAAAGATTTCAGAAACCAGTTAGAAAACATAAATCCGTTGCGGTGTGATACAAAGGTCTAAAGGTACGTCAAATTCCCCCGCGTCATCGACCGAATCAACAGGGCCGAAATAAGAGAATCCTATCTTAATGCAGTCTTTGCGGCAGCCGGCCAGGTAGCGGTCATAAAAGCCTTTGCCATAGCCTACGCGGTTGCCCCGCAAATCAAAGGCAAGCAGGGGAACGACTACCAGGTCTATAGCCTCGGGCGGTACAGTGGTTTCATCGAGAGGCTCTGGTATATTGTAGGCATTTGCTTCAAAAATGCTGTCTGCGCTGCAAAGCACTGCCTCCATAGTTTGATCGGTAAGATTGGTCCGGGGATAGGAAATGTGCAGGCCGGGATTTTTAAAATGAAGATATTCCGTGATCAGGAATGTATTCACCTCGTTATTCTGCTCGATGGGATAAAAGCTCAGCACATGTTCGATAAAAGGAATATTGGCAGCCTGGAACTGGATGAGCAGAAGGTCATCCCACTTCATCTTCTCAGTGGCTGATATGGTGAACCTCTTCTCCCTGAATATTTTTCTTATCTGCTTTTTTTGCATAGACCCGCTTATTGCTGCAGCAGCCAAGGTGCTGCGGGCAGCTATTGTTCATTTTTGAAGATCGAGAAAATCGTTGTCCCGTAATTCCTGGAGCTGCTGTAATGTGCAAACTGCTCGTAGTTATTTCTTGGTGTATGCTCGAGCACAAACCAGCCTCCCTCTTTAAGCAGTCCCTTCTCAAATATCTTTCTGGGCAG
>DASTPZ010000167.1:0-6707 GCA_035761965.1 Flavisolibacter sp.
GCCATTCCAGTGAGGATATATCAGGATCTTGTAGCATCAGCCTGCCTACGCCTGAGATGATTGAACACCACCCTGATCTCATGAAAGCTGTAATTCTCACCCAGCTTGTGTTTGATGGCACCAGCACCAGTAACGCCCGACTCATCTATAACCTTACAAATGGCATCGATCTTTTCCGGATGAACAAGCGCATCAGCCGCAAGCTCGCCTGTAGCCACAAAGGCAGCCATGTGACTTTCGATGGTGCTGATTGCCATATTGCGGATGCTGGCGATTTCTGCAAGAGACTTGCCTTCGCGAAACAGTTGCAAACTAATAAGCTGGCTTGAACCCGCAGGCGCTTTAACTTTTTTCATCGGTTTTGCTTCCTTTCCTTTTCTGGCCGGGTCGTATAATGCAAAGAGTGCGGGCTCTACAAATTGCTTATCGTCATATTTAGCCTTTACGAGCCTGTCTACATGCTGCCATACCACAGCCTCCAGGCCCGCCAGCTCCTCCTTGTATTTAGACAACCTGCCTGCATATTGCACAATTGCCATGTGCTCTCTTAAAGGAACAAGTATGTCTTTGGTAAGCCCTTCGCCAAAAAAGCAGATAGCCTTTTCCATTCTTAGCACAAGCAGGGAGACATCCCCGCTCTGCCTCGCCTGTTCGAGTACCTCCCCCAATTGCTTTCTGAATTTCTGTCCAACGCTTGCCAGCTCTCTACCTTTCAGGATCAGAGAATGGGCCAGGTCAAGGGTAGCATCCACATTGGGCAGCTTTTTACCGGCAATGAGGGCCTGCCAGTCGGACAAGCCAGACAAGAGCCTTGAAAAATCGAACAGTCGCATCAAGGCATTCCCCCAATGTATGTATTTTTCCTTTTCAACAATAGCTCGGAGTTGGGCAGGGTCGCTGACTTCCTGCTTCGCAAACTCCACTATCCGCTTGTCGGTAGAGATGGCCTGGGGATGAAGCCTGGACTTGAGCACCATACCGCCAACCGACATACATCGGCTCAGGGCAACGTAAACCTGTCCAGGTGCAAACGAGGCGCCCGCATCGATGATAGCTTTATCGAAGCTAAGACCCTGGCTTTTATGAACGGTGATGGCCCAGGCAAGCCGCACGGGGTATTGGGTGAACGAACCGAGGACTTCTTCATCAATATCATCGTTCTCCTTATCATAGATATAACGAATGTTCTTCCACGTTTCTTTTTCGAGCAAAAAATCTTCGCTACCATCATCGAAGCTTGCTCTTATTTCATCACCGGCAATAGAGCTAACGATGGCGAGCTTGCCGTTAAAATAGCGGCGCTCCGGACTTGTATCGTTCTTGATGAACATGATCTGGGCACCGGGCTTGAGCTGCAGATCGAGATCAGTAGGGTATGACTTATCTCCGAAATCGTCCACCACACTGGCCTTGAAAGAATAGAGCTTGCCGCCAAGCTTGGAGAGCGCCTCATTGTTGATGCTTTCTGCCCTTTTGTTGTGGGTTGTTATGGTAATGTAGTGTTCGTTCCCGGCCGGCGTAAAGGAAGGATCGTAACGGGAATTGAGAAAGCTGAAGTCCGCAGCCGTGGCCATATTGTTGCGGATGCGGTTGAGCACATCGATGAACTGTTGCTCGTTCTGCCTGTATATCTTCTTGAGCTCAATGTAAAGCGGTGGCGCCTCGGCCACGACCTTAGCGCTAAAGAAGAAGGGGCTCTGGTAATGTTGCTGGAGCACATTCCACTCTTCGTTGGAAATGACCGGTGGCAACTGGAACATGTCGCCGATATAAAGCACCTGTACCCCTCCGAATGGGGTATGAGGCGATCTACGAAAATGACGAAGGATGGCATCAATAGCGTCCAGCATATCGCAACGCATCATGCTCACCTCATCGATGATGAGCAGCTCCAGCTCCTGGATCAACTCGCGCTTGGCTGAATTAAAGTGGATGTTCTTGAAAAGGCTATGGCGGTCGGTTGCTTCAACAAAACCGATAAAATCCTCCCGGCTAACGGTGCCCGGCACGAACATACCTCTCGGGAGCTGAAAAAATGAGTGCATGGTGACGCCACCGGCATTGATGGCCGCTACGCCCGTAGGCGCAACGATCACTATATGCTTTGAAGAATGTTCCTTTATATACTTCAAAAAAGTAGTTTTTCCCGTACCGGCCTTACCGGTAAGAAATACATGCTGCGATGTATGGCTAACAAGGTCGGCAGCAAGCTGAAACACAGTATTAGCGGGATCTTTCTGGTGCATGGGGAGGAAACAAAATTAACCTAAAAAGACAGCAAGACCGGGAGAAAAGGTCGGATTTAAGATCGATTTACCATGCGGTAAAATCCCAGGATATCACCAGGTTTTTCTCATTGACAGTTAATTATTAAAGACAATATTTATAAGGGGACAACAGCAAAACAAATAGTAAGAACTGCGGTAGAGCCCGACCAGAAATAACTTGCCGACTAAGACTGCTAACATCGGTCTCTGCCATTTAACGAATGGTAGCGATAGGTATAAAATATCACTCGCGCCTGCCTGGTCTCTTTATTGCATATCTACCAACAACCAACTATCCACATGGAATGCCATGGCCGATCCGCCCGGCAATTGATCATTTCAACCAACAACCATGAAAAGGATAGGATTGCTACTTGGCTGCTTAGTGCTGTGGTGCACGGTTCAGGCCCAGCTCTTAGACCTGAAGGAATTGTCCGGGCTGCTTGATATGAGTTCTAACAGGCTTGAAACCCATCTCCAGAAAAAAGGATTTAAAAAAGGCGTATTCTTTCAAAACGATGATGAGCCGACCCTTGCTTATATACGGACCGGGAAGTCTTTAGCACCGGTAGTACAGTGCTTTCGCATGGCAGATGAAAAAGCCGGAAAGGATATAATGTATTATACCAGCTCAAAAACAGAATACGAGAAGCTGCTCAAAGAGATCCGGGACGCCGGCTTCACCAGCTATAAAAATTCGCCGGCCTCAAACGAAGACCAGCTGTTCCAGCGTACAAACGCGCGGATAGAAACATCGGTAAAAAAGATCGACACGGCGGTTTATTATGCTTTCAGCTTCAGCCACAAAACCCTGCCGAAAAGAAAAGACATCGTAAAGGCCGAAGACCTTCTGCAGCTGGATGCGCATGAATACCTCGCCGAAGTATTTGGAAGGGAGAACATCAAGACAGATCTGTTCTATTATACGGAAAAGGAAACGAACAAGTGCACGGTGCTTTTCCCGAATACGAACCGTGAGGCCATTTTTATCTGGAATGATGAGAACAATCTCCGGGACCTTTCTTTCATTCTAATTGGCGGACACCTGAAAGAAGGCAACACAGAACACATCAACCCTATATCAAACAATGCCTGGAGTTCCACCCAGGGAATTTATTGCGGTATGAGCCTGCTCGAGATCGAGCAGCTGAACCGGCAGCCTGTGAAGATATACAACTGGCACACCGAATCGGCAGGTTACCTGGTACCGCAGAACAAGGGCAATATAGACTTTGAAAAGATCGGTCTTGTGTTCAGCTGTCTTAACTGCCAGTTTTTAGAGGCAGCAGAGAAAGAGGTGCTCGATTCACAGCAGGCCCTCGAAAGCAACCAGAAGATTTATGTAACCACGTTGATCATTATGCCGGATAAGAAGAGGAATAGTGAGGCGAATAGGTAAGGCACAAGACCACCCGGACTAATTTAAAAGTACTTCTCCGGTATCTTCAAATCATCACCCTCCCTGTCCCAGGTAAGAGAAGTAATAAGCCATTTGCCATCGACCTGTAACAGCTGGATGGAATTTATTCCCCTCCGCACAACCGCTCTCCCTTTTAACTCAGCCCGGAGCTCATAGGTGCTGAAACAGTGGGCGATCTTACCGAAAACCTCGAGCTTATGAGAAAGCTGTTTTTCCGACAGGGATGTCATGCCCTGGGTGCTGATATTCTTCCTGGTGGAGGCAATGTATTCCGCGACGCTCCAGCCAACCGGCTGCTTTCCAAAATTGGCAATGAGCCTGCCGTCTGCTGTAAAGATGTTTATGAGGCTATCGAGCCGCGTAGCATTGCTATCGGAGAAAGAAACATGACGGTAAAGCGCTTCGATAGTTGATAATATCTCTTTTTCCTGCTGCGCTTCGACACTTAAGAAGAGGAGGAGGCCGGCAAATGCTGACAAGATCCGCCTCAGGATTTTTACTTGTTTCATCTGTGAAGATTGGATATACAATACTAAGAAAAAGGTCGGGTTATTGCACGTACCTGGCTAGGCTGGTAGCGAATTTGCCAAGGCTGAGATCCTCAATTGAAAAGGTTGCCCAGGAATTTTATATGCTATAAAAATGACCCCTGAGGAGCCATCAACTGCAACAAAAAACCCCATAGCAACTAGCTGCCAGGGGTCTGATGTTTTCTGTTGTGGTGTGGGGCGGGATCGAACCGCCGACACAAGGATTTTCAGTCCTTTGCTCTACCGACTGAGCTACCGCACCATTTCAATCTGCTGGTCCGCTGGCTTTTGGCCGGCGGGCAGCAAAAATAGGATTTTCTATCAAATAATTGTTGATAGCCTGTGAAAATCTTCCGGAATCCATTGCGGGCCAGGGAATGGTGATGCCCCGGCCCGCCAGGATCCTGGTTAATTTCCGTATACGCTCAGGAACTTGATCCGCATGATCTTCAGCTGTTCCCAGTTGTAATTGCCTTCCGAAAGCTCTTCGAGGGCTACCTGGAGCGAGGAGGTCTCGCAGCCCTTGAAATATTCCATGATCTCTTCCTGCTCGTATTCATCCAGCATCTGGTCGATGGCGTAATCAAGGTTCAGCTTCGTGCCGCTGGCTGCTATGGTCTCCATTTCCTCCAGCAGGGCATCGAGCCTCAGGTCCTTGTTCTTGGCGATCATCTCCAATGGTATCTTTTTATCCACCTGCTGTATGATGTGCACCTTATTGCCACTTTTATTCACCACGCTCTTCATGATGAAATCGTCGGGCTTCTGGATATTGTTCTCTTCTACATATTTCGCGATCACCTCGATAAAGGGCTTTCCGTAACGGATGGCCTTGCCCTTGCTCACACCCTGGCATTTTTCCAGCTCAGCCGTGCTCGTGGGGAACATGGTGGCCATATCCTGCAGGGAGGTTTCAAGGAAGATCACAAAAGGAGGAAGGTTCTTTTTCTTTGCTTCCTTCTGACGCAGCTCCTTCAGCATTTCGAAAAGCTTTTCATCGGTCGATGATGTGCCAGCGGCCGCATCGGCGCCTTCTTCATCATCCTCGTTCGCATCCTCGAAAAGATTATTGAGCACGATCTTGAATGATCTCGGCTTTTTCAAAAAGTCCTGGCCTTTCTTGGTGATCTTCAATACACCATATTCCTCAATATCCTTCTGCAGCAGTCCTTCAAGCAGCATCTGCCTTACCAGCGAGTTCCACATATGCTCGGGCTGGTCCTTGCCGACGCCAAACTGGGCTATGCTGTCGTGGCGGAACATCTTGATCTGCGGCGTAAGGTGACCGGTGATGATCCTTACCACATAATCAGTGGCAAACCGCTCGTCGAGAGCTTTGATCACCTCCAAGGCCTTTACCACGTGCTCTTTGGCTTCTATGCGCTCTTTCGGGTGCTTGCAGTTATCGCAATTTCCGCAGGCCTTGTCGCCATATTCTTCACCAAAATAGCTCAGCAGCACTTTACGGCGGCATACACCGCTTTCCGCATAGGCAACCGATTCGTTGATGAGCTGTGCGCCGACTTCCCTTTCACTCAAAGGCTTATCACGCATCAAATGCTCCAGCTTGGATACATCTTTGTGCGAATAATAGAGTATGCATTTCCCTTCCATGCCATCGCGGCCGGCACGGCCGGTTTCCTGATAATAGTTCTCGATGGACTTGGGAATGTTATAATGGATCACAAAACGGATATCGGGCTTGTCGATACCCATACCAAAGGCAATGGTTGCCACGATCACCTGCACATCCTCGTTCAGGAACTGGTCCTGGCGGTCGGAGCGGAGCTTGGCATCGAGCCCGGCGTGGTAGGCAACGGCCTTTACACCGTTGGCCATCAGCATATCGGCGAGCTCTTCGGTCGTTTTCCTGTTCAGGGTATAAATAATGCCGCTCTTGCCCTTATTATGGACAATGAACTTGGCTATGCTCCTGAGGGTCTCTTCTTTTTTGACCTTGGGCAGTATCTCGTAATACAGGTTGGCCCGGTTGAAAGAAGAAACAAAGACTTCGGCATCGCGCAAACCCAGGTTTTTGATGATATCGCTCTGGACCTTGGGCGTAGCCGTTGCGGTGAGGGCAATGACCGGCACATTGGGATTGATCTGGTCCATCATATCGCGAAGGCGGCGGTATTCAGGCCTGAAATCGTGTCCCCATTCCGAAATACAATGCGCTTCATCCACGGCAAAAAATGAAACCTGGAGGTCGCTGAAAAAATCGAGGTTATCCTGCTTCGTAAGGGTTTCGGGGGCTACATAGAGCATTTTGGTGCGGCCTGACTTAAGGTCGTCGTGCACCTCCCGTATCTCTTTCTTGGAAAGGGTTGAATTGAGGAAGTGGGCTACATCGTCGCTGCTGCTATAGCCGCGAACGAGGTCAACCTGGTTCTTCATGAGGGCGATCAGGGGGCTCACAATAATGGCCACACCCGGGCTTACCATGGCCGGAAGCTGGTAACAGAGGCTCTTGCCTCCGCCGGTGGGCAT
>DASTPZ010000168.1:0-11017 GCA_035761965.1 Flavisolibacter sp.
GACCAAAGGAAGTATGCGAAAAATGGTGCATCGAATCGGTAGATCAGGTGGTCGATATGCTCGGGCTGATGGGTGACGCAGTCGATAATATACCCGGTATTGCCGGTGTTGGCCAGAAAACAGCCTGTAAGCTGCTGACCGAATACAAAAGCCTCGAAAATGTACTGGCCAATGCCGAAACCATCAAGGGCTCATTGGGCGAAAAGATCAGGTCGGGCAAGGACAGCGCCATCATCTCGAAAAAGCTCGCTACCATCATCACCAATGTGCCGGTCGAGTTTCATGAAGAAAACTTCCTCATCAAAGAATGGAATAAGGAGGCGCTCAGGGAGGTATTCAATGAGCTTGAGTTCAAGAGCATCGGTAAAAGACTGTTGGGTGAGGAGCCAGGAGAGGCAGGCAGCGGCGGCGGAAGAAAAACTGCGGGTGTACAGGCAGATCTTTTTGGCGGTGCCAACGAAACGATAGCAGCCGAACAGGGAGAGGAAGGAAATTTTGTAAAGCCCGGAAAAAACATCAATAACACTCCGCACGAATACGAGTTGGTAGAAAGTGAAGCAGAATTCAAAACCCTGCTGGAAGAGCTCGACAAGCATACCGAAATATCCTTCGATACGGAAACAACCGGCATTGATGCCAATGAGGCCGAGCTGGTAGGCATCAGCTTTTGCACGGAGCAGGGCAAGGGCTGGTATGTGCCCCTGCCGTACAATGATCCCGCCGGTATAAAAAAAATCCTTTCCAAATTCAATAGCCTTTTTTCTAACCCGGATAAGACCTGGATCGGTCACAATACGAAATACGACCTGCTGATGCTGAAATGGTATGATGTAGAGATCAAAGGCAGGTTCTTTGATACCATGCTGGCACATTACCTCATCGACCCCGATGGAAAGAACAATATGGATTGGCTGAGCGCGAAATACCTCAATTACGAGCCGATCCATATCGAGGAGCTTATTGGAAAAAAAGGCAAGAACCAGGGCAATATGAAGGATGTTGAACTGGAAAAAGTAAAGGAATACGCTGTTGAAGATGCGGATGTGACCCTGCAGTTCAAGAATATCTTTGTGCCAAAGCTGAAGCAGCGCGCCGTTGAAAGAGTGTTCGAAGAAGTAGAAGGCCCGCTGGTGCCTGTGCTCGTAGACATGGAATACGAAGGCGTGAAGATCGACACTGCGTTTTTGCAGGAATACTCGAGGGTACTCGAAATCGAGGCAAGGGTTCACGAAGAAAAAGTGTATGAGACTGCAGGCGTGCGGTTCAACCTGGGTTCGCCCAAGCAATTGGGCGAAGTGCTTTTTGAGCGCCTGCAGCTCGATCCAAAGGCCCGGAAAACAAAGACAGGCCAATATGCCACGGGTGAGGATGTGCTGAGAAAACTGGCCGTGCTTCATCCCGTTGCCGACGATATACTCGCCTATCGGGAATATACCAAGCTCCGGTCTACCTATGTAGATGCGCTGCCCCAGCTGATCAACAGAAAAACCGGTCGTGTTCATACCAACTATGGCCAGGCCGTGGCTGTTACGGGCAGGCTTGCAAGCAATAATCCCAACCTTCAAAACATACCTATCCGTACGGAAAGAGGCCGCGAGATCAGGAAGGCATTTATACCTCGTGATGAAAATCATGTGCTGGTGAGCGCAGATTATTCACAGATCGAATTACGCATAGTAGCCGCCCTGAGCGCAGATCCCGGTATGTGCGAAGCCTTCAGGCAGAACAAGGATGTGCACACTGCCACCGCAGCCAAGGTATACGGAGTGGATGAGGAGGCCGTTACAAAGGACATGAGGAGAAAGGCAAAGAGCGTGAACTTCGGCATCATCTATGGCCAGGGCGCTTTTGGACTGGCCGAAAATCTTGGCATCAGCCGCTCCGAGGCCAAAACGATCATTGACAATTATAAAAAAGAATTTTCGGGCATCACCCGTTACATGGATGATATGATCAACTTCTGCCGTGAGCATGGCTATGTACAAACCGTGCTTGGCAGAAAGAGATGGCTGCGCGATATCAACTCGGGTAATTTTACTGTAAGAGGTTATGCCGAGCGGAACGCGATCAACTCACCCATACAGGGAACCGCAGCAGACATGATCAAGCTTGCGATGGTGAAAGTTCACCAGGCCGTAAAAGCCAGGGGCTTCAGGTCGAGGATGATCCTGCAGGTTCATGACGAGCTGGTGTTCGATGCCACCAGGGACGAGGTGGAAGACCTCAAGCCCGTGATCATAGAATGCATGCAGTCGGCCATGGAATTGCCTAACGGCATACCTGTGATCGCAGAGGTGGGATCAGGCACCAACTGGCTCGAAGCGCATTGATCCCGGCCTTAGCCTGTTAATTGATTTCTTTCATTTTTTACCTGGTTTTATATGCTTCCCACGCTCTATTACTGTTATGATGCTTATTGCGGATGGTGTTATGGATTCAGCCCTGTTATCACCCGTGTTGCGAAAGAATATGAAGGCAAGCTGGCTTTCGACGTATTGTCCGGCGGCATGGTGCTGCCCCAAGAACCGACGCATTTTGGGCTCATGGGCAAGTACATTCAAACCGCCTACAAAAGGGTGGAAGAGCTAACCGGTGTGCGCTTTGGACAGGACTTTTTATGGCATGTGTTCAATCCAGACAAAACCGACTGGTATCCCGATTCAACCATGCCTGCCATTGCGCTTTGCATTTTTAAAGAGTACCATCCCGAGAACGCCATTGGAATGGCGGCAGACCTTCAGCATGCCCTCAATTTTGAGGGAAGGGACCTGACGGATAAGGAAGCCTACCGCCATCTCTTAGCCAAATACAATATACCGGAGGAAGATTTCTACACCAAGCTGGCGAGTGAAGAATACAGGGAGAAGGCTTATTACGAGTTTGCCCTGGTGAAGCAGCTAAAGGTAAGCGGCTTTCCCTGTGTACTGATCCAGGTAAATGATTCTAAATTCTATCTACTGGCCAGTGGATATACACCTTACGATACAATTCGCGAAAGGGTGGACAAAGTGCTTGCGGAAGTCTCCTAACCGTGGCGATCTCGACTTGTTTTGTTACCAGGCTTATCAACGTCTTGGCGACTGATTTGCCCTGTTGGCTGCCCTTGCTGCCGCCGTGCCAAAATTGCGGAGGTTATAAGTAAAGGTGAGCATAAAATACTGCTGTAGCACCTGGTTCTGAACGTCTTCGATATAGGTTTCGGTAATATTCCTCGTAATGCTTCTATTCTGCTTTAATAGATCGAACACACTCAGGCGCAATTCTCCTTTCTGATCTTTGAGCAGCTTTTTACCGGCACTCATATTCCAGAGGAAATAATTCTGGTTAAATCCTTCTGACAATCCATTATAGAACTGGTTATTGAGGTCGTTTTGAAAGAACCATCCTTTTTTCGATAGCAGGTTGAGCTGAACCCCCGCCACGTGCTGAAAGTAGTTGTTGTTGAGCGAAGGCTGTATCTCATTCTTCACTTGGTTAAAATTGGCCGAATAGGATACGGTAAAATCTACATACTGGCTTATGTTGCTGCCGACCACGAGGCCGAGATTATACGTGGTATTGTTGGTTTGCGTTTCAACATAATTGATGAAGCCGGGCAGGGTGGATATTGTAACGCCGCCATTCAGGTTCAGGTTGGATTTGATAAAGCCCACCGGCACAGCGAAGGTCAGGAAGGAGCGGAAGCTGGAATACCCGTCGAGATTGATGGGTTTGTTCAGCTGATCGCCAGGACGCAGGATAATGCCGAAGCCAATCGCTGAATCAGCCGCCGGCGTATAAGTGGCATTGGCGATATAGTTATTGGCCGCCTGCCAGAAAACATTGGCTACGAACAGCATGCCCTTGGTGGGATTGGTATAGGTATAGCGGCCGCTGAGCACATGTGTATACTGCTGGGCAAGATCGGGGTCTCCTACGGTATAAACCGGCGCCCTCGTGATATCTACAACATTCTGCAGCTGGGTGACCGACGGCTGGTTTACATTAGCCCTGTACATAAAGCGGACATTGCTGCGCGTTGAAAAATTGAGCCTCAGCATGGCATTAGGCAGAATGTTCGTAAAGCTCTTGTTCACATTCAGGGTTTGGGGATAGGTTTGTTCGCTTTTAAGCGTTGTGCTTTGGTAATTGGCGCCAAAGGAGAACTGCCTTTCGCGGGTATTGTAACGGTAAGAAATGCCGCCATTGTGGGCATTGGTGGTATTCTCGAACTTGTTCGACAGGTTTTCAAGGAAGGCGGAGTATTTGTCTTCGGCCGGGTTGTATCCAAATGTTTCCTGGTCTGAGGTACTCTTTGAAAAGCTCGGGTTGTAGTTGAACTGGAGCTGTGAGCTCTTCCCGATCGGTTCGGTGTATACGAAGTTAGAGGATACCTGCAGGCCATTGCTTGCCTGGTCGGTAAGCCTGCGCGTGCTGCTATCCTCTATACCCGTGTTGAGGTATTGTCGTTGAAAGGTTTCAAGATAGGTCTCGCCTTCGCGGTTGTTATAGGAAGTATTGACATTCACCGAAAAGCTGCGTCCCCTTTTTCTGAACGCGTGGCGGTAGAGAATGGTATTGTTCAGGTTATTTCCATTGCGGCTGCTCCTCGTTTGGTTGGAATTGACCGTTTGCCGCGTATTGGTGGCCGTTGTATCGAAGAAGCTGACCCTGTTGAGCCCGCGTACCGAGCTGTTTTCCTGGAAGCTCAGGTTGGGAATGATGATCAGCTGGTTGAATGAATCTATCTTGTATTCGAACCGCATATTGAAGCGGTGGTTATTGTTACGGCTGGTTGAGATCGTAGTATCGAGGCTGTTAATGATGGCGCTTGACAGGTATTGGGTATTAGCGATCTCGTTGGTGTTGTTATTGGTATTGTTGAAAAAATAGCTGGCGGTGGCCGTGATCTTCGGTCCCCAGCTATCGGTGTAGTTGATGCCAAAGGCGTTGGTCTTGTTGATGCCGTTCTGCTGTCCAACCAGGAAATTGCCGCTGTTGCCAAAGCCGCCGAAATTACCGCCGCCCTGGTTGCCGCCCGTTCCGCGGTTGCCGCTTCCGCCTCTTGGCCCGCCACCTCCACCGCGGGGCCCGCCACCACCGCCGCCGCGCTGGGCATTGCTGGTAACGCCGAGGAGGTCTTGCTGAGAGAAATTCTGCTGGTTGACATTGTTGAAATTGCCTACCAGCGAAATGCGCCGGTTGTCTTTAAGGATCGTGGCATTGCCTCCGGCCTGGTAGCGGCTGTCGGTTCCGTAGCCGGCAAATACCCTTCCGAACTGGCCATTCCGCATGTTAGCCTTGGTAACGATGTTGATAGATTTGGTGGTATTGCCGTCGTCGAAGCCGGTAAACTGTGCCTGGTCGCTTAGCCTGTCGAAGATCTGGATCTTGTCGACGATCTCAGCCGGCAGGTTACGCAGGGCCGCTGTGGCATCGTCGCCAAAAAGCTCCTTTCCATCGATCGTAACCCGCTGCACATTTTCGCCCTGCGCCTTTACCTGGCCATTCTCGATAGTGATGCCCGGCACTTTTCTCACGAGGTCTTCGCCGCTGGCGTCCGGGTTAACCTTATACTGGCTGGCATTGATCTGGAGCGTATCGCCTTTTTGGGTAACGGGTGATACAGCCGTGCGGATGACCACGGTCTCAAGCTCCGAAGCAGAGCCGCTGGGTGCAGCAGCAATGTCGATATTGATATCGGAGCTATCTACACTGATGCGCCTGTTCACGGTATTATAGCCGATAAAGGAAATAGAAAGAAGAAAGCTGTCCCTGCCGAGGTTGGTAAAGCTAAAGCCTCCAAGAGAATCACTAAGGGTACGTTGCACGGACGAGTCTGAAAGGCTTCTCAGCTGCACCGATGCGCTGACCAAAGGCGTTCTAGCCTGCTGATCCACAATGGTTCCGCTAATTGTCCTGATCTGTGCCTGTACCTGCGTAAGGAAGAAAAAAAATAAACAAAATGCGAGTAATCTTGTGACCATACCTATAATTTGCAGGAATCTGTGGGGAAAGCTACTAAAAATCATGCCCTGCTAAATCGGTAACAGGTTAATTAATGCTAATAAATCGGGTTATATTGCAGCCCCAAAATTTTCAGATTTATGGACTATAACAGAATCGTCGCCGTAACAGGCATGCCAGGTTTGTATGAGGTGTTAAGCAGCAAAACTGACGGCGCTATCGTTCGCTCCCTGGAAGACAAGAGCACCAAGTTCGTTTCTTCCCGTATTCACAATCTTTCTCATTTGGAAAGCATTGAGATTTACACTGTAAAGGAGAACGTTACCCTTGCCGATGTTTTCTCTTCAATGAAGGAAAGCAAAAGCAAGCTTCCCGATACAAAAGACAACAAGGCCCTGAAAGCCTATTTCGAAAAAGTATATCCCGACCTGGATTTTGAGCGTGTATACGCCAGTGATATGAAGAAGATGGTGAAGTGGTATGAAGTGCTCTCCGAAAATGGGATCGACTTCACCATAAAAGCAGAAGCTAACCAGGAGGAAGAAGCAGAGCCGGTAGCAGAAGTTATTACAGCGCCGGCAGAGGAAGCAACAGGGGAGAAGAAGCCAAAGGCCCGTGCCAAAAAGGCTGCTGCCCCGGCTGCGGAAGCTGCCGATGCAACGGAAACTGAAAAGCCCAAGAAGGCACCAAGAAAGAAGAAAGCAGAAGAGTAAATGCACGTATGCGGTGCATAGTCAATTCAGCGGCTCCGGTCCTGTAATCCATTGCTCATATCTATTTCTCCCTTAAACTTATGAACACCCAAACACAACATACCGCTCAGATCAGCAGCGTGCCAAGAAATTACCTGCCTGCAGACTTCAAGGTCACCGACTGGACTGCGCTGGAGCCTTATTTTAAAGAGTTGCTTGACCGGCCGCTGCCTACCCGCGAGGCCCTCGAGCAATGGCTGAAGGATGTAAGTGAAGCGGAAGCCGTAGTAGGAGAGGACGCCGCCTGGCGCCAGATCCGCATGACCTGCGATACCGAAAACAAAGCGCTTGAAGATGCCTTCACTTTTTTTGTGATGGAGATACAGCCCAAGCTTCAGCCATATGCCGACAAGATCAACAAAAAGCTGGTGAGCAATGAATATACAGCCACCCTTGAAGGAGAAGCCTACCAGGTATACCTGCGCAACGTAAAAAAGAGCATCGAGCTTTTTCGTGAAGAAAACATACCGCTGCAGGCGGAGATATCTGTATTGGCCCAGCAGTATGGCGTTATATCGGGCAAGATGAGCATTGAAGTGCAGGGAAGGGAATACACGCTTCAGCAGGCCTTCAAATTTCTGGAGAACCCCGATCGCGGGCTGCGTGAAGAGGTTTATTATAAAATACAGGAAAGGCGGCTGCAGGATAAGGATCAGTTGAATGAGCTGTTCAGCAAGCTGGTTCAAAAACGTGACCAGGTTGCCCGCAATGCAGGATTCGATAATTATCGCGATTATAAATTTGCCGACCTCGGAAGGTTCGATTATACAAAAGAAGACTGCTTCCAGTTTCACGAGGCCGTGAAGTCCGGCGTTCTTCCACTGGTAGATTTCATCTACGACAGGAAGCGGCAGAAGCTTGGACTCGGCAATCTTCGTCCCTGGGACGTGGATGCGGAGCCGGCAGGCATCAAGCCCCTTACGCCTTTCAGCACCGGCGAGGAACTGGTGAACAAAACCATCGAATGCTTTAACCGCATGCATCCCTTCTTCGGCGACTGTCTCAAAAAGATGAAGGAAATGGGAAGGCTGGACCTCGACAGTCGTAAGGGCAAGGCCCCTGGTGGCTACAATTGTCCGTTGCCCGAAACAGGCGCTCCCTTTATATTTATGAATGCCGCCGGCCAGATGAGCGATGTAACGACCATGGTTCATGAAGGTGGTCATGCCATCCATTCTTTTCTTGCCCATCCTTTGCCTCTGACGGCTTTTAAAGAATATCCAATGGAGATAGCCGAGGTGGCCAGCATGGCCATGGAGCTCTTCAGCATGGATTACTGGGATGTTTTCTTCAGCAACCCCGAAGACCTCAAAAGAGCCAGGCAGCAACAGCTGGAGCGGGTACTCACCATCTTCCCCTGGATAGCAACGATCGATAAGTTCCAGCATTGGGTATACGAGCATCCCAACCATAGCCTGACTGAAAGAGAAGAAAACTGGAGGAGCATTCTGGCCGATTTCACTTCGCTTACCATCGATGTATCGGGCCTGGAAAATTTTAGAAAATATTCCTGGCAGCGCCAGCTTCACCTGTATGAAGTGCCTTTTTATTATATAGAATACGGCATTGCCCAGCTGGGTGCCATCGGCCTGTGGAAGCAGTTCAAAGAGAATAAGGAAAAGGCGATATCAAACTATATCAATGCATTGCAGCTTGGCGGAACCAGGACCCTGCCCGCGCTTTATGCCGCGGCCGGATTGAAGTTCAGCTTCTCGCCCGATTACATCAGCGAGCTCATGCTGTTTGTGCAGCAGGAGATGGAAGAAATAACAAGGAACTGAACAGCGCCTTAGCAGGATGACGATAGCGGCGCTTATGGCTGGCATTATCATCGATCATATACCAAAACCCCGATCATGAAACTGGTTTCTTATTTAAAGGAAGGACGCGACCAGCTGGCAGTGCTGGTAGATGGATTACTGTACGATACCAACCATCTTCACCCCGATATTCCCGATTCTATGGGTATGTTCCTGCAATATTGGGAAGACGCTTTTCCGATGGCGCAGGGTGGACTGCTTATGATCGAGGAAGAAAAGATCAGCCGCGGCAAGGGTATCCCGGTCAACAGCGTAACCATCCTTTCGCCTGTGCCCTTTCCTACATCATGCAGGGACGGCTATGCTTTTCGCCAGCACGTGGCCGCAGCCAGGCGCAACCGGAAAGTAGATATGATTCCCGAATTTGACCAGTATCCCATCTTTTATTTTACCAATCATCATAGTGTTAAAGGTCCGGGTGAAGTGGTCTGTATGCCTGATCATTTTGAAAAGCTGGATTTTGAGCTTGAAGCAGCCATCGTTATCTGCAAGCAGGGAAGAAATATCAGGGCAGAGGAAGCAGACGACTACATCGGAGGGCTAATGATCATGAACGACCTCAGCGCAAGACGTCTGCAGATGGAAGAAATGCTGCTCAACCTTGGACCTGCCAAAGGAAAAGATTTTGCTACTACCGTAGGCCCATGGCTTGTTACGCTCGATGAGCTGCAGGCGCTTGAAACTGCACCCAAAGAAGGGCATAACGGCAAAAGCTGGAACCTTAAAATGACCTGCCGTGTAAATGGCGTACAGGTAAGCGAAGGCAACCTGGCCGATATGGATTGGACCTTTGCAGAGATAATAGAGAGAGCGTCATACGGCGTGGACCTTTATCCCGGCGACATCATCGGCAGCGGAACAGTGGGTACCGGCTGCTTCCTGGAGCTCAATGGCACCGGCAAGCTCAATGATCCCAACTACAAAGAACAATGGCTTCAAAATGGCGACGAGGTAGAGCTCGAGATCGATGGACTTGGCTTGCTCAAAAACACGATCGTGGCCGAGGAAACAGATTGGAGCCTGCTCAAAATAAAAAAAGCCGGCAGTTGATACTGCTGGCTTTCCCGATATTTAATTATCACTGATCCCATTAGTGAATGATGCGCACTACACCCTCACTTTGTTCATCTTCCTCACAGGCGCCGCTCCCTTGTTCTTTACCTTGCTGAGAAAAGAATCTTTTACCTTCAGGTTCTTTTGTGCGTTGACCTCCGCATTGCCCACGCCGGAATTATCGATATTCATCGTTTCTACCACAAAGCTGCCAGCATCCAGCGAACCAACACCGGAGTTTTTGACCACCGCATCCTGCGCTTTGCCGTTGAGTTTAACATTTCCTACACTGGAATTGTGAAGATCAAGCTTCGAAGCAGTAAGCTTGAGGTCCACATTTCCCACGCTTTTGTTCTTTAAATGAAGATTGTCAAAGGCCAGCTGCTGATCGCAGGCTACATTGCCTACTGTGCTCAGCTCAAGCTCTTTCAGCTTATTGAATGTAACATAAACCTTCATCTTGTTCTTTGTCTTGAGGCTTACATCGTTCAGCTTTTTGGTATTGATCACCAGCACGTTTCCTTCATTGCTGACCGTAAAATATTCCTGGAGGTTTTCATCAGCTTCGATCCTTACCGACTCTTTGCTGCCTTGTGAAAGCCGAAGCTCGTAAACACCGCTGGCCTTGAGCGCCGAGAAAGAAGAAACAGATATTTCTTTGGTAACCAGCTTCCCATTGCCCTCCAGGGTTTTTTTGTTCCTGCCCTGTGCATCAGCAGTGCCTGCAAGCCCAAGGGCCGCTATAGAAGCGAACATAATTTTTCTCATGATGATGATTTTAGGTTTATGGTTTTGACGAAAGCTTTCGTAAAACGAATGTAAGCTTTGCCTTGTTACAGCCAAAGCTTCAATTGTTATCAACGGCCATTTTTTTGTATAAGAGGCAGTGCGGCTATTATGATTGTTTTTGTGCAATTTGCGCTCATGATCTTAGACCTGGAAGCGCTCAAGCCAGCCGAAAAGCAATATTATCTTCAGCATGTGGTGGCGCCGCGCCCCATTTGTTTTGCTTCAACAATTGATAATGAAGGAAATGCAAACCTCAGTCCTTTCAGCTTTTTCAATATGTTCTCATCCCAGCCCCCCATTGTTATCTTTTCTCCTTCCAGGAGGGTCAGGGACAATACTACAAAACACTCGCTTCAGAATGTATTTGAAGTTCCGGAGGTGGTCATCAATATTGTTACCTATGATATGGTGCAGCAAACCTCGCTTTCGAGCTGCGAATATCCCAAGGGTACAGATGAGTTTGTGAAAGCGGGCTTCAGTAAAGAACCTGCAACCCTGGTAAGGCCGCCCATGGTGAAGGAAAGCAAGGTAAAGCTCGAGTGCAGGGTGCTCGAAGTAAAATCGCTTGGTGAGGAAGGCGGGGCAGGCCAGCTGGTGATATGTGAAGTGCTTCGCATGCACATAGACGATAGCCTGCTCACCGCGGACAAAAAATTT
>DASTPZ010000169.1:0-14927 GCA_035761965.1 Flavisolibacter sp.
CAGGTGATGGCGGCGTTGCCCTGGCTATGTACAATACTGATGAAAGTATTCGCGGTTTCGCAAGAAGCTGTATGAACATGGCCCTTCAAAAAGGATGGCCGCTGTACATGAGCACCAAGAATACCATTCTTAAAAAATATGATGGCCGCTTCAAGGATATCTTCCAGGAGATCTTCGAAGCCGAATTCAAGACCAGGTTCAGGGAGGCAGGCATCAGCTACGAGCACCGCCTTATCGACGATATGGTTGCCTCTGCCATGAAATGGAACGGCGGCTTTGTGTGGGCCTGTAAGAACTATGATGGCGATGTACAGAGCGACTCCGTTGCACAGGGCTTTGGCTCGCTCGGCCTCATGACCTCCGTGCTCGTAACCCCTGATGGCAAGACCATGGAAGCGGAAGCAGCCCATGGCACTGTTACCCGCCACTACCGCGAGCACCAGAAGGGTAATCCTACATCAACCAACCCGATCGCTTCTATTTTTGCCTGGACCAGGGGACTTGCCTTCCGCGGCAAACTGGATAATAACCAGGCGCTGATCGATTTTTGTACGGCGCTGGAAGAAGTGTGCATCGAAACCGTGGAAAGCGGCAAGATGACCAAGGACCTAGCCCTCACCATTAAGGCCAAGGCGGAGCATGGCACAGACTATCTCTATACAGAAGAATTTCTTGATGCGATAGACGAGAACCTCAAAAAAAGAATGGCCAGGTAATATCATTTCCACCGGCTGTGACCGGTTTCAAATTCAGGCGCCGGTTGTCCGGCGCCTTTTTTATGCCCGCAGGGAACAGGGCAAAAAAAACCGGCAATGTGGAAACATCGCCGGGAAAACTAACTGCTTAAGAATTGCTCTGCTTATAAAGATTTGAGTATTCTCCTTCCGGTCTTTATATCCTTCACCAGGTAGATACTGGCAAGGAAACAAAAGGAAAACATCATTATTCTCATGGGGATAGATTGCCGGCTGCTTACTGTCATGCACCGGCTATACAAAGAAAGGCGTGAATGATTAAAAGCCAAGGGTCTTCATGAATGAATTGATCGATTAGAAGGATGAAATGAAAGGAAGTCTGCCTGAGCCTGCAAAGTTTGCAACCCCAGCAAGCTGGCATAAGCTTATAAATGCTGAAATATTGATTGGAAAGAATAAGGTCAACAATAACAGCAAAGCTCAACCCATACGACCTAGCGCTTTTTTACTTCCACCCCATGCAGGTCAGAAAGCTTATTCAGGCAGGTCTCAAGGCCGTCCCTGGGAATGCCAACCACCATCCGGCAGAAGAGCTGCACGTCATTTTCGATCACGGTGCAGCCAAACCGTTTTACCACCATCATGATCTCGTTCATGAGCGTATAATCGTACTGCAGCTCGTATTGCTCGAGCACCGGCTTTTGAACAATGGGCGTAAGCTGTAGAGCCAGAGAGGTAGCCGTTTTGTAAGCATTGATCAGTCCGGGCACACCCAGCAGCGTACCGCCGAAATACCGCACTACCACCACAGCAAGATTGGTAAGCTGCTTGCTGTCTATTTGCCCCAGTATGGGCCTGCCAGCCGAACCGGCGGGCTCTCCATCATCACCTGCCCGGAAATTATCGCCACCAAGCCCCAGCCTGTAGGCAAAACAATGATGCGCCGCTTTTGGATGCTCCTCCTTCAGCGATTTCCATCTTTTTTTAAATTCCTCAGCCGTCTGTATGGGGAAAACATAAGCAAGAAAACTGCTGCCTCTATCCTTGAACTCTGCAAATGCAGGCTTCTCCACTGTATGATAATGATTCATGTATTCAGCTTGTTTGCATGTTTTGGTTAGCATAGATCTTTACCTGGTCGGCGCCGAGCATAAAGGCCTGCCGCAGTTTTTGGTTTTTGAGTGCAGGCGCAGGAAGCCCTTTGCCTATTGTAAGGGTCTCGTTGGTTATTATCCTTGCTTCATCCCATAGACCTTCATCGATGATGGATTGCAGAAGCCGGCCTCCACCTTCAACCAGCACCGACAAAATGTTCAGCCGGTAAAGAGCATTCATCAATTGCGGTACAAGGCTCGTGTTTGAGCTTACCTGGTAATAACTTATACCATTTTCGCGCAGCAACCCTGGACTTATGTTATCAAACGGCAAGGAATGTTTGTGGAGGTTAAAGACCACCGTGGGTGCATCGCTATTAAATAGCTGCAGATGCCCTGGAAGCTTAAGATCCATATCAATAACCAGCCTTACCGGATTACTTCCGGGCCAAAGCCGGGTAGTAAGACCGGGATCGTCGAGCAGCGCTGTGTTGGTGCCTACCAATATGCCTACCTCCTCACTCCTCCATCGGTGTACAAGCCGGTTACTGCAGGCATTGGAAATCAGCAGCCGCTCCGGTTGTCCATTTGTGAGCGGAGCAGCAGCTATCCTGCCATCGGCGGTCTGCGCCCATTTAAGAACGACATAGGGCCTTCGAAGCGTGTGAAAGCCAAAGAACCGCCTGTTCAACATCCTGCAATCTTCTTCCAACATGCCCGGGATCACCTCCACCCCTGCTGCCTCGAGCTTTTCGATGCCTTTTCCATTTACCTGTTCAAAGGGGTCGCGGCAACCGACCACTACCCTTGGGATCTTTTGTTTAATAACCAGGTCGGCGCAGGGAGGTGTCTTGCCAAAATGAGCACAGGGTTCAAGACTTACATACAATGTCGATTTTGGTATCAGCGGCCTGTCATCCGGCCTTACAGACCCGATGCAATTTACCTCGGCATGAGCCTTGCCGTATTCCTGGTGATAACCTTCGCCTATGATCCTGTCGCCGTACACGAGTATAGCGCCTACCATGGGGTTTGGCGCAACTTTGCCTGCCCCCAGTTGAGCCAGGTTCAGGCAACGTTGCATGTATGTTTGATGGGAGGTCAATAAAAACGAAAAGTTCAAAATTAGCACTTAAAAGATTGGCATGGAGAAAAGCTGAGTTGCGGCCCGGAGAGCCTGCGCATATAAGCAGGTAGAGCTCCTGAAACCAACCGAACATCCTTAAGTTTGACCCATGAAAACAGGAGAGGCTGAAAAATATATAGGACGTTCGCTGGCCCGGGTCTATGAAGAAGCTGAAGCCGCCGCCATTGCCGGACAAGTGCTCGAAGCAATAACGGGCAAAACAAGGTCGCAGAGGCTTTTACAGCAGGAGGAGCCGCTGCCGGCGGATGCAGCCGCGCTTATTGAAACCTATCTCAAACGACTGCTGCGGCAGGAGCCCGTACAATACGTGCTGGGCCGATCCTGGTTTTATGGCCTCCCGCTTTACGTAGACAGCGATGTGCTCATTCCACGGCCGGAAACCGAGGAACTGGTCGAATGGATCATCAATGACGTAAAAGCTTCTGGGAAAAATGTGTTTGACCCAAATCCCCTGCAGGCTGATGAAACAACAAAGCTAAAGATTATCGATATAGGCACGGGCAGCGGCTGCATTGCACTTGCTTTAAAAAAACATATACCCAAGGCCGAAGTATGGGGCTGCGACACAAGCGACCGTGCATTGAACGTGGCCAGGAGGAATGGTGCAGCACTCGACATACGTGTCGATTTCCAGGGACTGGATTTTCTTGACAGGGCGCAGCAAAAGCAGCTGCCTACGGTCGATATCATAGTAAGCAACCCTCCCTACATCCCTCTAAAGGATAAGCATAGCATGCAGGCCAATGTACTGAACTATGAGCCGCACCTTGCCCTGTTCGTGCCAGACGAAGACCCTCTCCTCTTCTATCGCACCCTGGCAAATTTTGGCAGCCACAGGCTTTATGAAGGAGGCACGATCTATGTGGAAGTCCATGAAAACCTGGGGCAGGATGTGATTGCCCTTTTTAAAAGCGGAGGTTATGAAAACATAGAAATCAGGAAAGACATGCAGGGTAAGGAGCGAATGATCAAAGTTGCTACTTGACCAGGGCCGCCACCTTTGCACCGTTGCGCTTGGCTACCCGCATAATTCGGAACACCTCGCCGTAATAGGCAATGGTATCGGCATTGATGACCACCGAAGGCGTATCAACCTTCTCCTTTGCCTTCATGATCGATTCTTTTACCATGGAATCGATCAGGTTTTCCGGTATGGCCGATTGGCCAATGAAGAACCGGTGCTCCTTATCGATGGATACCACGATGTCCTGCTTCGATTTGGAATCCTTGGAACCCTTTGGGTTATTCACCTGCACGAGATTAGGGTTGGCAAGTGTAGCTGCAATGAGGAAGAACAGGAGCAGGATGAACAAGATATCGTTCAGCGGGCCTGTATGTATTTCGGTATGAGCTTTTAATTTTCTGCGGATGTTCATCGTTGGGCTTTTTGTTTTCTGTCCATGATGCACTTTATCCAGGTAAAGCAGCCACGAACCTTTCTGCTTGATTACCTGGTTGGTTCCTGCAGGATATCGAGGAACTCCGAGCTTGCAGCTTCCATCCTGTTGGCTGTTTTGTCGACCTGCGTGCTCAGGAAATTATGAGCAATGTAGGCCAGCAGACCAATGATCAGACCCGTGGCCGATGTGATCATTTTTGTATAGATACCGTTGGCCATGGTTTGAATGGTAAAATTGCCGGTAGCGGCAAGATCATAGAAAAGTGTAAACATCCCGATGATGGTACCAAGGAATCCGAACATAGGGGCGATACCGGCAATGAGCGACAGTATTGAAAGGTTCTTTTCCATATTATACAGCTCCAGCTTGCCAACATTTTCCATGCTTCTTTCGATGCTTTCGATCGGCTTTCCTATGCGCTGTATACCTTTATCGATGATGCGGCCTACCGGGTTATTGGTATTCTTTGCAAAGCTCCTGGCGGCGCTTACATTGCCATTTATGATATTGTCGCGGATGATATTCATGAAATTGCCGTCGATCCCGGAAGCTTTGCGGATAGCGATCAGCCTTTCAAAAAAAACAAAGATGGTGGCTACAAAAAGTATGGCCAGCGGTATCATGATCCATCCACCGAGTTGCAGCAGCTCTATCATACTGATCTTTCCGTCCTTATTCGCATCCGTTGTATTAGCAGCAGCCTGGCCTAAAGAATCTGCAATCTGAAGCAGGTTAATCATACGGTTTTGTCTTTATGCAGTAAATGTAAATTAATGTGTTGAATAACGTCTAAAGCCCCCGCATATTTTACATGCGCAGCTGTTTCGGCAGATTTAACGTTTTATGGATTGATCAACGGTGCAAAGCTGCCGCATATAAGCCCATTATACTTCTATTGCGGCCTTACAGGTGGATCTTATAAGCCTTCTGCACCTGTGCAATTACGGCTTACCTGTCGGCGCCGGCCGGCTTTACCATGAGGGCCTGGATCTGCCTCATTGTCTTCTCCATGCCTTCCGAGCTTCCGTCAAGAAAGATCACATTGCCCTTGCCATATTCTGCAAAGTTCTTGATGGCCTCAGTCCACATGCTGAACAGGATAACATTGGTATCGAGATTGGCCTGCTTCATTTGTTCGGCGGCCTCGGTCATACCCCTTGCTACTTCCTGGCGGAAGAGCGCCACGCCTTGTCCGCGCAGCCTCGCCGCTTCCCTTTCGGCTTCGGCTGCGATCTTGATGGCATTGCCTTCGGCTTCGGCATTCTTGGTCTTGGTGATGAGCGTTGCCTGGCCTTCATTCTCGGCGGCAGCCTTGAGGTTGTTCGATGCCACAACCTTGCTCATCGAATCCATGATCACCTTGTCGAAAGTGATGTCGTTGATCTGGAGGTCCATGAGGTGGTAGCCCCAGCCTTCCAGCGTAAGGTCGATCTCCACCTTTACATATTCCACGATCTCTTTGCGCAGGCCAAGCACTTCGGCCTGCTTTTTCGTAGCTACAAAAGAGCGGATATTTCCTTCAATGGTCCTGACAAGGGCCTGCATCAGGTCGCGTTCACTGATGAATTTAAAGGCCACTTTTTTTATTGTCTCTTCATCTTCGTTCTGCACGGCATAAAGCAGCATGCTCTTGAAATAAACATTGGCCTGGTCCTGGGTAACAGCCTGGAACTCGAGCTCTACCGAACGGTGCTGAATGGATACTTTCTTATAGAGCTGTTCCAATATAGGGATCTTGATATTAAGGCCCGGCCGCACGATCCGGCGGTATTTGCCGAACATCGTGATCACACCGATATAACCCTGGTTGATTGTGAACAGGCCGCTGAATACGATAAAAAGCAACAGCAGCAACCACCAGTAGCTGGAAAGAAAACTGAAGATGGGATTTGTATCGGCTTGCAAAAGAAACATAAAAAGCTTTTTGTTTGGATTAAAGATAATAAAACGAGCGAAAGGCTCCGGAAAGGAGCTTTTATGCTTTTTTTACCCGGCCAAGCCCTGTCAGTAACAGGCGTCTCCTACTCTCTACGGAAGATAAAGATCTCGACGCGCCGGTTGCGCCGCCGGCCTTCGGCATTCCGGTTACTGGCTACCGGCCGTTGACTGGCCAGTCCAAACGAGCGTACCGGCCGGTTGAAACCCGGTTGGAGATAAGATGCCACCGTAGCAGCCCTATCCCTTGAAAGCTTTTCATTCAGCGCTGCGCTCCCCGTGCTGTCCGTATGGCCTTCAACTACCAGCGAATCGACCTGCATCGATGCTGCTGCTTTTACCAGGCTGTCGAGCAATTCGTTTGCTTCGCGGCTGAGCGCGTAGCTGTTAACGGCAAACAGCACATCGGGAATAATGAGCGTGTCTACCTTGAGCACAACGGTCTTAGCCAGCGGCACCACGGGCGGAGGGCTCTTTCGCAGCCGGTAGATCTGTTTCTCCAGCGCATTGTGGCGAAAGTCCATATTGTACTCTTCCTCCTTTACGAGGGCCGCTTCGGAACAAAGCTTCTCATCTGCATTTACCGGCTTGAGCGAAACCTTATCGATGAAATAGTAGAAACCTTCCATTATATCGGGCTGCCCATTGAGATTGTGGGCTGTTTTCCTGAAATCTCCAATGACCAGGAATTGCTCATCTCCGCCGGCGGTGAACCTGAAAGCTATCTTTTGCCATTTACCCTGCATGGATGCATCCAGCTGTCCCGCTGCAAGCCGCACAGGGTTGTAATCGCGCATCCTGTCCTTCTCGTAAAGAATATCGGCTGCCGAAAAAGATACGCCGATGCTGTCGAGCCCCGGGTGAGAAGAACGGGCGTAAAACTCGACCTGGTATTCCGCATCTTTTCGCAATCCGCACAGCAGGCGGCTTCTCAGGTATTGCCGGGGCCTTGATACGGAGGTGCGGAAGAGCAGGCCTACAAAATGCTGTCCTTCATATGCATTCTTTACATCGTCAAAATAATAATTGCTGATAAGTGAAGTTGAGATCCATGCTTCGGGCGCGCAGTTTTTGATGTATTCGGTACAGATGTTCTCTTCTTCAAAACCTCCGTTCATCAGGAGGTTCTGGGCTCCTGAACGAGAGGCGCCGGCAAGCAGCAAAAGAAAAAAAGCAAACCGCATCGGAGCCATAACGGAATTTAATGCCTGATCGTATATCAGAGCTCTGTCTTTTCTTCCCAGATGCAGGCAAGGTGCACGATGGTTTCCACCGCTTTGTTCATGTCCTGTACACTGATAAACTCCAGCTTGGAGTGAATAGCCTGTTCACCCGCGAAAAGATTTGGACAAGGCAATCCCATGAACGAAAGCCGGCTGCCATCGGTGCCACCGCGAATGCTCTCCATCTTCAGCTGCAGACCCGAACGTTCGATCGCCTGCTTTGCGTAATCAACCACCTGGGGATGCAGGTCCAAGATCTCTTTCATATTGCGGTATTGTTCCGTAACATTGAACTCGAAACGGGCCGCGGGGTAATTATCCATCACCATCTCAACCAGGCTCAAAAGAAACTCTTCCTTTTTTTTCAAACCGGCAGTTACAAAATCCCTGATGATAAAATCGATCGTTGCCTTTTCTGCGATGCCCTCCACACGCACCGGGTGTATGAAGCCTTGTCTTCCATCTGTGGTTTCGGGCGAGAGCTCCGCGCGGGGAAGCGAGGCCAGCACATCGCCCGCAATCTTCAGTGCATTCACCAGCTTGCCCTTGGCATAGCCGGGGTGAGTGATCACGCCATGTATCACAAGCTGAACGCCATCGGCGCTGAAGGTTTCATCTTCCAGTGAGCCGGCTTCGCCGCCATCGAGGGTATAGCCAAAATTGGCACCCAGCTTGGCCAGGTCAATTTTTGCGGTGCCCCTGCCTACTTCTTCATCGGGTGTAAAAACTATCTTGATCGTACCATGCTTTACTTCCGGATGTGTAAGCAGGAAGTTAACAGCATCTATGATCTCCGCCACGCCGGCCTTGTCATCGGATCCCAAAAGCGTGGTGCCGCTGGCAGTGATGATGTCATGACCTATGAGACGCTGCAGGTAAGGAAAGCCATCCGTGGTGAGCACCTGCGCCGGGTCGTCGGGCAGTACGATATCCCTTCCGTCGTATTTCTTATGAAGAATGGGTTTTACCCGTGAACCACTTGCATCAGGTGCCGTATCCACATGGGCACAGAAGCAAATGACGGGTACCGGCTTTGCCGTGTTAGAAGGAAGGGTGCCGTAAACGTATCCCCATTCATCCATATGGGCATCGGACACACCCATTTGCCTGAGCTCTTCGGCCAGGAGCCTGGAAAGGTCTTTCTGCTTTTCCGAGCTTGGATTCATTGAAGACAGGGGATCGCTCTGGGTATCTATCTGCACATACCGCATAAAGCGGCTGGCAGCAGTAAATTGATAGTTATCGAACATGACTCAAAAATACAACCTATAAGCAGGTGCCGGCTATTCCGGGCCGGCATAAAAAAAGACCGCAGAAAATCTGCGGCCCCTTGGTTATTGTATTGGCACAAGGCCTTTATGTTATCAGGGCATGATGATCCTTGATGTAGGAACGATCTCTACCAGCTCAATGTCGAAAATAAGGTCCTGTCCCGCGAGCGGATGATTGGCATCCAGCACCACGCTTTCTTCTTTTACCTCGGTGATGGTTACCGGTAGCTGCTGACCCTGGCCGTCGCTCATCATGAGCTGCATACCCACTTCGGGCGTGAGGTCCGGGGGAAACTGCGCCTTCGGAAATTCAATGATCCTGTCCGTTTCTTTTTCACCATAGGCATCCTGTACCGGTATCTCTACGGTTTTTTTGTCGCCAACCTGCATGCCGCGCACACCGTCGTCGAAGCCCCTGATCACCTGGCCGCTGCCAACAGTAAATTCGAGCGGATCGCGTCCGTTCGAGCTGTCGAATGTTTCACCTGTGCGGAGCTTTCCATGATAGTGTACCCTTACCTTATCTCCGTTCTTTGCTTGTTCCATGTTAATAGTTTTGAATCAACGAATATGTTTGGTTACTGTTCCTGCATCGCTTACCGGTATTGGGGCCAGGGGCCATGTTTCCGGGAACATTTGCACTGCGATAACCAGGTGGGGCAAAGCAGATAAGATGTTAAGAAGCAGGGCAGGAAGGTACTAATCTTTCACGTTTTGCTTGCGATTTTTTCATGAAATTTGGCTGATGAAGCGTATCCTTATCATTGTGCTTGCCTGTTTTGGCCTTTCATCTTTCGCCCAGCAGGCCGGCGGTCCCATCATTCCGGGTGCTGAACGCATGCCTGTCTACCTGCCTTTGCTGAAAGGCAAGAGAGTGGGCATCTTCGCCAACCAGACGTCCATGGTCGGCAATAATCACCTGGTCGATACGCTGCAGCGGGCCGGAGTGAACATCAGGGTCATTTTCGGCCCGGAGCATGGCTTCAGGGGCACAGCCGATGCAGGCGAAAAAGTAGGCAGCTACACCGACCAAAAGACCGGCATACCCGTGGTTTCACTGTATGGCAGCAAAAGGCGCCCCGCAGCGGAAGACCTTAAAAACATCGATGTGCTGGTTTTTGATATCCAGGACGTGGGCGTTCGCTTCTATACCTATATCTCATCGCTTGAAGAATTCATGAATGCGGCCTTCGAGCTGGGCATTCCCCTGCTTGTTCTCGACCGGCCCAATCCAAATGGATCCTATGTTGACGGACCAGTGCTGGAGAAGCCCTATAAATCCTTTATCGGCATGCAGCCCGTTCCTGTGGTGTATGGCATGACCATCGGGGAATACGCAATGATGCTGGGCGGTGAAAAATGGCTTTCGGCAAAGGCAAATCAGCGTTATGAATATTATCAGCGCGCAAAAAATTCCGCCGATACGGCCTTTCATTTCCTGGTCATCAAAAACCAGAACTACACACATAAAAGCAAGTATACCTTACCGGTGAAGCCATCGCCCAACCTTCCTTCCATACAATCGATCTACTGGTATCCCTCCACCTGCTTTTTTGAGGGCACCGTGTTGAGCGAAGGCCGCGGAACCGACCGGCCTTTCGAAATATTCGGCCATCCTTCCCTGCCCGATACGCTGTACCGCTTCACACCCACTGCAAGAGAAGGCGCCCGCGAGCCAAAGCTGAAAGATCAGCTTTGTTATGGATGGAACCTCACAGGCAGCCCTGAGCAGGTATGGAAGCAGGTGAATGGCAAGCTTCAGTTGAGCTACCTGCTCCGCGCTTACCAGCTGTTCCCCGACAAGGAGAATTTTTTTCTCAAGCCTAAATCAGGTAACATGGACGAGGCCTTTTTCAACAAACTGGCTGGCAACAACACGCTGCTGAAACAGATCAGGCAGGGTAAGTCGGAAGCCGAGATCCGCAGGAGCTGGCAGCCAAAACTGGCAGAATTTAAAAAGACAAGGAAAAAATACCTGCTTTATCCTGATTTTGAATAGGGCAGCTTCGGTGCCCGCTATGTTTGACTCAGCAGCCACGATACTGACCTGAAGAATAGACCTGGCGTCTTTCATTCGTCCGCCATTGATCCATATCAGCAGAATTCCCGAATTTGCGTCATTTCATCAAAACCAGCACCCAATGCCTTCCTTTCCCCGTATCGTCTTTATGGGCACACCCGAATTTGCGGTAGCCTCACTGCATGCCCTTGTACAGGCAGGTTATGAGATTGCAGGGGTAGTAACGGCTCCGGATAAGCCGGCTGGCCGCGGACTCAAGCTTCAGGAGAGCGCGGTCAAAAAATATGCGGTCGATCATGGACTCACCATCCTGCAGCCTGAAAAATTAAAGAACCAGGCATTTATCCAGGAACTGAAAAGCCTCGAAGCCGACCTGCAGGTAGTGGTTGCTTTTCGCATGCTGCCCGAGCTTGTCTGGAATATGCCTCCCATGGGAACCCTGAATGTGCACGGTTCATTGCTGCCCAGGTACAGGGGCGCCGCACCCATCAACTGGGCTGTGATCAATGGTGAGAAAGAAACCGGTGTTACCACCTTCCGGCTGAAGCATGAGATTGATACCGGCAATATCCTGCTGCAGGAATCGATGCCCATCGGTGAAAATGAAACCGCAGGCGAGCTCCATGACCGTATGAAAGAGCTTGGAGCACAGCTGCTGGTTCGTACAGTTAGGGGACTTATCGATGGATCCCTGGCCGAAATACCACAGGCCTCGATCCAGCAGGAAGACTCGCTACCCCATGCGCCCAAGCTGTTCACTGAAACCTGCAGGATCGATTGGAACAAACCGGTACAGGAAGTACATAACCTTATCCGGGGCCTTGCTCCTTTTCCCGGCGCCTTTACCCATTTGAACAATAAAGTGCTTAAGATCTACCGGGCCGAAAAAGCTGGCAGCAAAACCTCTATCGGGCCGGGGAAATTCGATACGGATAGAAGATCCTATTTGCAGTTTGGCTGTACAGACGGCGCCATGATGATAAAAGAGCTGCAGCTCGAAGGCAAAAAAAGAATGCTGGTTGAGGAGTTCCTGAGAGGTTATCGTTTTGACTGATGCCCGTTTCGCATCAAACAGCAGGCGGCTGCATTTTCAGTTTTCGATGCCTTCAAACGGCACTGCCTTTCTGCTGAAGCGGAGCATAGCAAGATCCCTGTTGGCAGGAAACAATCGATCAAGGACCGACGTGAGCGGCAGGCCCAGGTTCTGAAGCCAACGGGAAACCGAGGATACCGGTTCACCTTCTTTCCTACCCCTTTTGTTAAACAGCTTGCGGATGACGCCTGAAAAAAGAAAGCTTGCCTCTATGTTAAGAAATGCAGTTTCCTTCAATTCAAAGCCATGCTGGTTTAGCATAGACTCATAAAACGAGACCGGCCGGCCCATGCAAAGTGTAGTGCCCTTTATCTTTTTTTCTACCTTCTCGAATAAGTAAATCTCTGTTTTGGCGACGCGGCAGATCTCCTTCACCAGTTGAGCCAGCATGGCTTCATCCGTATTGTGCTGCAAAACGGTTGAGGTAAAGCAGATATCGAAACGGCGATCAGGATAAGGAATGTGAAGGCCATCGATCTTGGCGACCTGCACGTTTTTGCCGGCAAGCATTTTTTTTGACATGGCTACCATCTCATCGGAAATATCGACGCCATGAATTGAAGCTGCAGACATATTGACGAGCTCCGCGAGGTTGCCGCCAGGGCCGGAGCCGATCTCCAATACCGATTTGCCCTTGAAGCCGATACGGCGGAAAAGCCCGAGAAAACGAGCCCGTTTATAGCGGTAATAGGGTTCATCGTCACCAGCTATGAGCTTTATATCTCCACGCCGGGCAACGCGTTTGGCTACTTCATTCCAATATGGTTCTGGATGATACATGATTTTATCCCGGCTTGGCAGATAGCAAGCGGCGGCCTGAAACCTGGTCCTTATAGAGAAAAGAAAAAATTCCTTAATGGTTCACCCTCACGATGAACTTATCCGCATCTGCCACTTCCAGCGCCGCAGCCGCAGCATTGCTGATCCTTACATCGTAGCCCTGGTTCTGCCTGATCCCGCTCATCTCTCCAAGTACTTTGGCATAAATGGTTTTGCCATTGGTAGGATTAACGATCTTGATAATGGTCCCTGGCTCTACCTTATCCATCAATGCATAATACCTGGCATCCTGCCAGCCGCTTGAGGTCTTGAATATACCCGCTGATGCAGTTTCGTCTATACGGGCCGGGTGCGCCTTCACCTGCTGCTCGAACTGCGGCTTGAAATAACCTTCGCCATTGGCAGTACCTGCCGGTACAGGATTATTGACCTGCCGCGGCGCGGGCGTAACAGGTTTGGCATCTTCCTCCTTTACCTGCGGCACTTCTGTTTTTACCTGAGGTGGTTCGGTACGCTGAGGGGAAGCTTGTGCCGGCGGATCCTGTTTGGGTGATACATCGGCCACGTCTTTTAACTCCTGTGCAACCGGCGGTTGCACAACAATATTGCCCGCCTCAGGCGATACGAGGTAGCCGATTATCAGCTTTTGTCCTGCTGCAATATTGTCGTTGGTCAACTTGTTCCAGGTGCGAAGGTTGGCCATCAGCACATTATTGTTCCTTACACTCACCCTGTACAAACCCTCTTTTTGTCCGACGGTATAATAAACTGCGCGGCCATTGGAAGCGGTCTGTGTAAAATTGGTTGCCGTGAGTGGTATCTTGAGCGACTGCCCGATCGTAAGACCGTTTGCCATATCGATGCCGTTATAACTCGCAATCTCTTTTGGCGGAATATTGTAAAGCCGGCCGATGGAATAGAAATTTTCCTTGGCGGCGACCGTATGATTCAGGAATAGACCTTTGTCACCTGCCTGCACAGCCAGCTCGCCCTGCGCAAATACAAATGAGTGAAAAAAAACGATGATGGCAAGTAAAAGGGAACTTTTCATGTGGATATGTTTTGTTTTCCAATAGTTTTTCCTGGCAGCCAGAAGCTTCCGGGAAGATATGGTTAGCTACTACAAATATGCCTATTATTTCTCAAAAGAACGATCATTCGACTGCTTCAAAATACGGATTTCTTTGGGATAATAATTATTGATCCTGTTGGGCAGCACATTGATCCAGCCTAGGTTACAGCCCTTGTAGCCAGCGAGTTGCCAGCCTTTGCCCGATGTGTTAAAATTAAGCTCTTTGCGCTGCAGGTAGCTGATGGCATCGTCATATCCAAGGTCGTTGAAGGGAACTTCCGCCGCCAGCAGCCGGCTCAGGGCAAGGGCATGAGCCGGCACAAGCCTCTCCTTCATAATTTGCCCCAGGGCAACACCTGCATAACGAATATTGAGCACTGCTTTCAGAACGCTATAATGAGCTGCCACCGGCGGGGGCAGCAAAAAGAATTCATCCCCTTCTTTGTATATTTCTTCGGCCGTGGCCAGCCAGGGTAAAATGATCGATCGCTCACGTGCAGCGGCTTTTTCCGTTTTTGCCGGCTTTGTCCGTATCACCCCGGCTTTTCCCTTTTTCCTGAAGCAGGCGATAAAGAACCCTTCCCCTCCCAGCAGGTGCGGATAAAAACGGTAACCCGGCGCGCTGGCGAGAGGCGAGTACGAAGTAATGATACCCCAGTCGGCAGGCAGTTTCAAGGCCAAAGGTTCCATTTCCATTTCACCCGCCAGCCAGTCGCAGATGTCTTCATCTTCTTCTTTTGAGTAAGAACAGGTAGAATACACAAGCAGCCCTTCTTCGGCCAGTGCCGGCAGCGCATCGGCCAGGATCCGCTGCTGGCGCTGGCAGCAGAGCTGTACATTGTTCAGGCTCCATTCCTCCATGGCTGCTTCATCCTTTCGAAAGAGTCCGCTGCCGCTGCAGGGAGCATCTACAACCATAACATCGAAAAAACCCTGCAATGCTTCAAAAGCTGATGGATCATTGCTGGTAACTACTGTATTGGCCGCGCCCCATTTAATGATGTTATCGGTCAGAACCGGCGTGCGACTTTTGATGACCTCATTGCTAACCAACAAACTTCTTTCTGAAAGAAGGGATTGCAGGTGGGTAGATTTACCGCCAGGCGCTGCACAAAGATCAAGTACTTTGAGCGGCCGCGACAGGTCGGCGCACTGAACCATGGCCTGCTCCAGGAACATGCTCGATGCCTCCTGAAC
>DASTPZ010000170.1:0-3037 GCA_035761965.1 Flavisolibacter sp.
CCTGACAAAACAGGCCTTCAATAATTCATTCATCAACAATTACGAAGACCAGCTGCACGACGAAGAGCTACTGCAGGAAAGAGCCGGCAGGACCTTTGATTACAAAGAAGGCGTTCAAGCCTTTCTGGAAAAACGAAAACCGGAATTCAAAGGAGAATAGTCATGGAAAAGAATAAGGACAGTCTTGCTAAAGCCGTTGTACAGCACATGATGGAGGCAGACCGCTACAGCCAGTGGCTTGGAATAAAGATCATGGAGATAAGGGAAGGATATAGCAGGATCAGCATGCAGCTGAGGGAAGAAATGATCAATGGCTTTGGTGTTGTACATGGCGGTGTGGCCTTTTCCCTTGCCGATAGTGCTTTTGCATTTGCCTGTAACAGCCGCAACAACCTGTCCATGGCGCTTGATACAAGCATAAATTTTATCAGCACCATGATGCCCGGTGATGTTCTTACAGCAGAAGCTAAAGAATTGCACAACGGGCGAAGCACCGGTTTATACCTTGTAACAATTACTAACCAGCAGGGCAGGCAGGTAGCCTTGTTTAAAGGAACCTGTTTCCGGACAGGTAGAGCCCTGAATCCCGGCCTGTGAAAGAGCAACTCTTACAACTGTTCGAGCAGAACCCGGGTCTTGCGGTGCTCATCAGCCTTGGTTTCAGCATCCTGATCGCCTTGCTGGGACTGGTGCCCAGCTTTTTTATTACCGCAGCTAATATCCTTTTTTTCGGATTTTGGCCCGGTGTACTGCTTTCATTCGCCGGTGAAGCGCTGGGTGCCATGGTTGCCTTCATACTTTACCGGAAGGGTTTTAAAAAAGAAGCATCACGCAGGCTCGAACGTTTTCCCATGGCCATGCAGCTTACCAATGCACAAGGCAGACAAGCCTTCCTGCTGGTGCTTTCTCTCAGGCTCATACCTTTTGTACCCTCCGGGCTTATCACATTTGCGGCAGCCATAGGACGGATATCGCTACCTGTATTTTTCCTTGCCAGCTCACTAGGCAAGATACCGGCCCTGCTGCTAGAAGGATATTCCGTTTACGAGCTCACCCGGTTCAGCACAGCAGGCAAGATCATCCTCGCCCTGCTGGGTATTGGGATTATCATCTACCTGGTTAAAACATTGAAACGGGAAAAAGAGACCCGAAACCCCGGCCACTGACGGAAGGCTTTCATACCCGGGCCTTACCTTTAAGATTATTTAAGCCCGGCAAAGGCACTTAATCAAGTTAAGCAATTATGTTCTACGAGTTTAATGGAATAAGACCGGTGGTGCATCCTTCGGCTTTTGTACATCCTCAGGCAATTGTTACCGGACATGTTATTATCGGCAAGGACGTGTACATAGGGCCTGGCTGCGCACTACGTGGCGACTGGGGCCGCATCGTTATAGCCGATGGCTGCAATGTTCAGGAGAATTGCACCGTGCATATGTTCCCTGGTGTTACTGTGCACCTTGAGGCAGCGGCCCATATAGGACATGGAGCCATTATCCATGGCGCTACCATCGGACGCAATTGTCTTATTGGAATGAATGCCGTGATAATGGACGAAGCGGTAGTGGGTGAAGAAAGCATTGTTGGGGCACTTTGCTTTATCAAGCAGGGCGAACAGATACCACCCCGTTCGGTAGTAGTCGGCAACCCGGCCCGTATTGTAAAGCAGGTATCAGATGATATGATCAATTGGAAAACAAAGGGCACTCAGCTCTATCAGCAGCTGCCCGGGCAGTGCAGGGAAAGCCTGCGCCCCTGTGAGCCGCTTACAGAGGAAAAATATCAGCAACCCTTATACGAGCCCGACTATAAGCCATTCAAAAAAAACGGCTAGGCATGGCCAAACTTTATTGCGAAAGCCCCAAAATGTAGTAACTTAAGTGTCTAATTAACCTTTAAAACGAAAACCATTATGAGAAAAGCTTTACCACTTTCTCTCTTGTCAGCTTCTGTTGCTATCCTATCTTTCTCTGACCTCAATGCACAAAACGATCGCTTCGCCTATGCCATCACCGATGTTTCGAAAGAAGGTGGAGGATGGAATGCGCTCCGCAGGCTTGATCTGCAAACAGGTCAGTACAGCGATGTTTTGCTCAATGGCACAGGTGAGCGCAGTGTGTTCGATGCACAAAGCAAAAAACAGCTCGAACTGAAAGCCGATGCCAGGTATGGCAACCTGCTTCAGACACCATTCAGCACCGGAGTAGCTGCTGCAGCTTATGATAGGAAAAACAACAGGCTCTATTTTACGCCGATGTTCATTGACCAGCTGCGTTACATAGATCTGAAGACGATGAAAGTATACTATGTGTCCGACCAGTCCTTTACAAAGCTCGGACATATGCATAACGACGAAGGAAAGATCATCACCCGCATGGTGATCGCTCCCGATGGTAACGGCTATGCCATCACCAATGACGCCAACACCTTCATAAGGTTCAGCACGGGCAAGAAGCCAAAGATCGAGCAGCTCGGCGCCCTTGTTGACGATCCTTCCAATGGCGGCATCTCTGTTCACAACCGCTGCACCAGCTTTGGCGGCGACATGATCAGCGATGACCGGGGAAACCTCTTTATCCTTTCTGCCCGCAACAATGTCTTTAAAGTGAACACAGATACAAAGGTGGCCACCTATCTCGGATCCATCTCCGGGCTGGAGCAGAGCTTTACTGTAAACGGTGCTGTTGTTGACGGCGATGGCAACCTGCTAGTAAGTAGTGCAGTCGATGCCAACACTTACTATGTTCTCAATCCTAAGGACTGGAGTGCGTCTCCCTACAAATCAGCCAACGGGGTCTTCAAAAGCTCCGACCTGGCTAACAGCAATTTCCTTTCCTCCAAACCAGTGCAAACCAACGAGGCAGTTACGAGGGAAGTAGTTCAGCCGGTGGCAGCACAGCCGGTAAAATTTGCCAACCAGATCAATGTATACCCTAACCCCGTCACCAATAACCAGGTAACCATCCAGTTCAGCAAGCTGCCGGCCGGCAATTATGTGGTTGAACTGCGTGATGCCCTGGGCCGCAGTGTTTCCCAG